>CADEEX010000130.1 GCA_902826465.1 uncultured Acidobacteriota bacterium | reverse complement strand
CCAGCGAACTGCGACTCGGCGACAGCCTCGCCGTGAACGGCGTGTGCCTGACGGTGATCCTCGTCGAGTCGAACGCCGTGCAGGCCGACATCGGCCCCGAAACACTGCGCGTCACCTCCCTGGGCCAGCTCGGCCCGCAGTCACTCGTGAACCTGGAGCGATCGCTGCGCGCCGACAGCCGGCTCGGCGGACACTTCGTGCAGGGCCATGTGGATGGCACCGGCCATATCGAGGCGCTGCGTCCCGACGCCGACTTCTACTGGCTGACGGTGAGTTTTCCCCCGGCGCTGGCGCCCTTCCTCATTCATCGCGGCTCGATCGCCGTTGATGGCATCAGTCTGACGGTGGCTGGTCTCGGCGTCGATCGTTTCGACGTGCAGCTGGTACCGTTCACCATCGAACACACAAACCTGAAGCAGGCCAGAGCGGGCGATACGGTCAATCTGGAATGCGACATGGTCGGGAAGTACGTTGTCCGAGCCGCCCAGCTGGCTGGGCTGTCCCTTGCTTCGGTGAAGGCCGACGAGGTTCGACACTGAAGAGTGCGAGAGTTGGCATGTTATGAAGATCGCTAAGGGAGCACGCAAGACACCAGGCCCGTTCGCCCGCATCGAAGACGCGGTGACGGCGTTTCGCCACGGGGAAATCATCATCGTGGTCGACGATGAAGACCGCGAGAATGAAGGCGACTTGACGATCGCGGCCGAGAAGGTGACGCCTGAAGCGATCAACTTCATGGCGAAGCATGGTCGCGGCCTCATTTGTCTGTCGATGACGGCGAGCCGCCTCGACGAACTCGACATTCCGATGATGGTGTCGCAGAACACCTCGAACTTTCAGACCGGCTTCTGTGTGTCGATTGAAGCCAAGGGGAGGACGACCACCGGGATTTCGGCAGCCGATCGCGCGGCCACCGTGCTCGTGGCGCTCGATCCCGAAACGAAGCCGGCCGATCTGGCCAGGCCCGGTCATACGTTTCCTCTGCGCGCACGAAATGGCGGCGTGATCGAGCGCGCCGGTCAGACAGAAGCGGCGGTCGATCTCGCGCGAATCGCCGGACTCTATCCCGCCGGCGTCATCTGCGAAATCATGAACGACGACGGCACCATGGCGCGGGTGCCGGAGTTGGCGAAGTTCGCGAAGAAGCACGGCCTGCTGATGATCACGATCGCGGATCTGATTCAGTACCGGACCCGCAACGAGTCGCTGGTGAAGCGGGTCGCATCGGCCAAGCTGCCGACCGACTACGGCGACTTCCTGGTGCACGTGTTCGAGAACCAGCTCGACAAGCAGGAGCATGTGGCGCTCGTCAGAGGCGATATTTCGGACGGCAAGGACGTGATGGTACGCGTCCATTCGTCGTGCCTCACCGGCGACGTGTTGCACTCGGCCCGGTGCGACTGCGGCGCCCAGCGCGACGCGGCCATGGCCAAGATTGGCGAGGAAGGGCGTGGTGTCCTGCTGTATCTGAACCAGGAAGGGCGCGGCATCGGCCTGGCCAACAAGATTCGGGCGTATCAACTGCAGGATGAAGGACTGGATACGGTCGAAGCGAATGAACGCCTCGGCTTCAAGGCCGACCAGCGCGACTATGGCATTGGTGTGCAGATCCTGCGCGATCTGGGCATCAAGTCGATGCGACTCCTCAGCAACAACCCTCGAAAGCTTGTGGGCATTGAAGGCTACGGGCTGTCGATCAGTGAGTGGATTCCACTTGAAATTCCGGCCTCGGACTCGACCCGGCGCTACCTGAAGACCAAGAAAGAGAAGATGGGACACAAGCTGTCTTCGGTCTAACGCCCTGCCGGCGGGCGGATTCGATTCATTTCCGTTGACCGGCGCAAGGCCCCTCTCATACGATAAGGGTTTGCGTTAGAGCAGCTTAGCGGCCTGGACGGTCTCGTCCGGCTGTGGCCTGCCGCCCCGCATTTCGCCATGTTCGAATCCCTGAGCACCCGACTGCAGGATGTTTTCAAGTCGCTCCGCGGCCAGGGACGACTCACGCCCGAAAACATTGAAGCTGCGCTGAAAGAGATTCGCCAGGCGCTGCTCGAAGCCGACGTCAACTTCAAGGTCGTCAAGGCGTTTGTCGATCGCGTCCGCGACAAGGCGATGGACGAGTCGGTGCTTCGGAGCCTGTCGCCGCTCGAGCAGGTCGTCAGGATTGTGCGCGACGAGATGCTCGCGCTGTTTGGCGGCACCGAAGGCGGATTGAAGCCGTCCACCAAGCGACCGCGCGTCGTCCTGCTGCTCGGACTTCAAGGTGCCGGCAAGACGACGACGGCCGGCAAACTGGCCAAGTGGCTGACCAAGCAAGGCAAGCACCCGTTGCTGGTCTCGACCGACGTCAAGCGACCGGCGGCCATCCAGCAGTTGAACGTGGTCGCGCAGAAGGCGGGCGTTCGCGTGCACGACCCGGCGGGGCAGATGGACCCGGTCGAGCGAGCGAAGGGCGCCGTCGCCGAGGCGACCAACCTCGGCTTCGATACGGTGATCGTCGACTCCGCCGGCCGTCTGCACATCGACGACGAGCTGATGAAAGAGCTCGCGGCCATCCGCACTGTCACCGACGCGTCCGACATGCTCTACGTCGCCGACGCGATGACGGGCCAGGATGCCATCAAGAGCGCGGGCGAGTTCAATCGACTGATCGGCGTTACTGGTGTTGTGCTGACGAAGATGGACGGCGATGCCAGGGGCGGCGCCGCGCTGTCAGTGGTGTCAGTGGTCGGTGTGCCGATCGCGTTTGTCGGCAGCGGCGAGCGACTGGACGATCTCGAGCAGTTTCATCCCGATCGCGTCGTCTCGCGGGTGCTCGGCATGGGCGACGTGCTCACCCTCATCGAGAAGGCCGAGCAGGCAATCGATGCGGAAGACGCGCAGAAGCTCGAAGCGAAGATCCGGTCGAACGAGTTCACCCTCGACGACTTCCGGGACCAGCTGCGACGTTTGCGCAAGATGGGCCCGCTCGAACAGATTCTGGGGATGCTGCCCGGCATGGGCGCCATCAAGGAAATGCAGGCGAACAAGCCTGACGAAAAGCAGCTGGCGCGGGTCGAGGCCATCATCAGTTCGATGACGCCGGACGAACGGCGTAAGCAACACATCATCAACGGCAGCCGACGAAAGCGCATCGCCAAGGGCAGTGGCACGTCGGTGGAGGAAGTGAATCGCCTGCTGAAGCAGTTCGTGCAGATGCAGAAGATGTTGAAGCAGTTGGGTGGAATGGCCGGCATGATGGGCGGCGGTGGCAAGGTCAACCCGCGGCAGGCCATGCAGATGCTCCGCAACAGGCGCTAACCGCGCCTGGCTCGCGTGTTTGCGGAGCGAAACATCGGATCGAGTACGAGCCCTCGATGCCGTCAGCAGGAGAGCGTAATGGTTGTTATTCGTATGCGTCGCGCCGGTTCCAAGAAACGTCCGTTCTTCCGTATCGTCGTCACGGACTCACGTGCGGCGCGCGACAGCAGCTTTGTCGAGATTCTCGGACACTACAACCCGCGCACCAAGCCCGCCATCGTCAAGATCGACCGCGAGCGCGCGGCCTACTGGATGAGCAAGGGCGCGCAGCCGTCGGACTCGGTCCGCACGCTGGTGGCGCGCCACCTCACGCCGGAACCGATCGCTGCGGCTCCGGCCGACGCGAAGTAAGGGGCACGCGTGAGCACGGTGCGTGACGTTGTCGAGGTGTTGGCCAAGGCCCTCACCGATCATCACGACCAGATCCGCGTCGTCGAGACCGAGCACAAGGGCACGACGCTGGTGGAGCTGTATGTCGCGCCGAATGAAGTCGGGCGCGTCATCGGCAAGCAGGGGCGCACGGCCGCCGCACTGAGAACGCTGGCCGCGACGGCTGGCGAAAAGGTGGGGAAGACCGTGACGCTCGAGATTCGCGACGGACGACCGTGACCTGGGACGAGATGGCGGTGGTCGGGCGCATCGCCCGGACACACGGCATCCGCGGGCATGTGTTCGTCAATCCGGATACCGACTTTCCCGAAGAGCGATTCGCGGTTGGCGCTGAGCTGAACGTCGGACGCGGCGACGGAACGTGGGAACGGATGTCAGTCACCGAAGCGCGCTTTCAATCGGGCCGGCCGGTGATTGCGTTGAGTGGTGTGGCAGATATGAACGCGGCTGAGGCGTTGAACGGCGCTGAACTCAGGGTGCCGGTCGACATGCTCGTGGCCCTGCCACCAGGCACGTTCTATCACCACGACCTGATCGGCTGTCGGGTCGAGACGACCGATGGTACGGCCGTCGGGGAAGTGAGCGCGATCGAGGGGGGCGGCGTCGACAGTCGTCTTGTCATTCCTGGCGAGGCGGGCGAGATCCTGATTCCTCTCGTCGAGGCCATGTGTCCGACGATCGACCCGGTGAACAAGCGCATCGTGATTGCGCCGCCACCGGGGTTGCTCGAGCTGAACGAGAAGGGCTCGCAGAATCGCTGATGCGTTTCGACATCGTCACGATCTTTCCGGCGATGGTCGAACCGGCGGTGAAGGCCGGTGTGGTGGGCCGGGCGATTGAGCGCGGCACGCTGCAGGTCAAGGTCCGTGATCTGCGGGACTACACCACAGACCGGCATCGGGTCGTTGACGATGTCGCGTATGGCGGCGGGCCAGGGATGGTGATGAAGCCGGAGCCGTTCTTCCGGGCGCTCGATGCCATCGAGGCCGAGAGTGCGGGGCGGCCGATGGTGCTGCTGACGTCACCGCAAGGCACCAGGCTCACGCAGCCGATGGTGGAGCGGTTGAGCGGGCACGGACATCTGGTGCTGCTGTGCGGGCGTTACGAAGGGGTCGATGAGCGCGTGCGGTCGCGGGTCGACGAGGAAGTGTCGGTCGGCGACTACGTGCTGAGCGGCGGTGAACTGGCGGCGCTGATCGTGGTCGACGCGGTCGCGCGGTTGGTGCCTGGCGTGGTCGGCGACGAGCAATCGGTGGCAGAAGACTCCTTCAGCCGTGGACTGCTCGACTACCCGCACTACACCAGGCCGGCCGAACTGCCTGGAGCCGCTGCCGGGTTGAAAGTGCCGGACGTCTTGTTGTCCGGCAACCACGCCGAAATTCGGCGATGGCGAAAGCGAGAAGCGCTGGTGCGCACGTGGACGCGCCGGCCGGAACTGCTGGCAACGGCGGTTCTTGACGACGACGAGCTGAAGTGGCTGCGCGAATTGAGAGCGCAGCGTAATACCGAGGTCGGCGGTTAACCGCCGGCCCTTGGAAGGAGCAGGACGATGGGTGCGATGGAAGTCGTGGAGAAGTCGCAACTGGCCGAGCGGCCGGCGATCAAGTCGGGAGATACGGTGAAGGTGCACGTGAAGGTCCGCGAAGGCGATAAGGAACGCATTCAGGTCTTCGAGGGCGTCGTGATTGGCCTGCACCGGGGTGGCACCCGCGCGTCGTTCACTGTGCGCAAGGTGTCGTTCGGCCAGGGTGTCGAGCGTATCTTCCCGTTGCATTCGCCGACGATTCAGAAGGTTGAAGTGACCCGCTCCGCCAAGGTGCGTCGCGCCAAGCTCTACTACCTGCGCGACCTCAAGGGCAAGGCGGCGCGCATGAAAGACGCCGCCAAGGTCTAAGCCTGTTCGAGCGACTGGCGAAGGCGGAAGTACGAGTGATCCATTCGTACTTCCACACTTCGTAGTTCGATCTGTTCATTCAATCTTATGGCCCGTGTTCCGGCCATGCGCACAATGGAGAATGCCCTTCGTCGGATGGGTTTCTGCCATGTCGCGGGCGTCGACGAAGTCGGGCGCGGCTGCCTTGCCGGCCCGGTTACGTCTGCGGCCGTCGTGCTCGATCCCGACCGCCACATCCCCGGCCTCGCTGATTCGAAGGTCGTTCCCGAGCACGAGCGCGAAGAGCTGTTCGAGCGCATCACGGCGCGGGCGATCTGTTGGGCCGTAGCCTCCGCTGACCCCAGAGAAATCGATCAGATCAATATCCATCATGCCTCGCTCGCGTCCATGCAGCGCGCCGTGCTGGCGCTGATGCCGCGGCCGGACATGGTGCTCGTCGACGCCTTTCGCATTCCAGACTTGCCAATGGCGCAGCGCGGCATCGTCAAGGGCGATCGGCGGTGTGCCGCGATCGCCGCAGCGTCGATCGTCGCCAAGGTGTCGCGCGATCGCGAAATGCGCGCCCTGCATCAGCGCGATCCGCGGTACGGATTCGAGCGGCACAAAGGCTACGCGACCGCGGAGCACCTCAACGCCGTCGCCCGATTCGGTTACTCCGACGCTCACCGTCGTTCATTTCGAGCACACACCCTGTTTGATACGATGAGCTGACGTGGCCATTGATCGCGCTGCGGCGCTTCGCAACGCCGAGAAGCTGCTCCGTCAGGGCAAACTCGATCAGGCGATCGCGGAGTACGTGTCCGTTGTCGACGATCAGCCCACCGATTGGAACACACGCAATACCCTGGGCGACCTCCATGCCAGGGCCGGGCAGATCGACCGCGCGGTTGCGGAATACACGCGCATTGCGGACGCCTTTCGCCACGACGGATTTGTCTCCAAGGCCGGTGCGCTCTACCGCAAGATTCTCAAGCTCAAGCCCGACGATGAACACGCGCTGTTGCAGGGGGCAGAGATTGCCGCTGGACAGGGCTTGCTGCTTGACGCCCGTGGTGCGCTGCATGCGGTGATCGAGCGCCGACGCGCGCGCGGCGACCACGCGGGTGCACTCACGCTGGTGGTGCGCCTGGGCGCGCTTGATGCCTCTGATGTCGATGCACGGATTGCCGGCGCCGAGGCGGCTGCCAGCCTTGGCGACGCTGCCGGTGCGTTGACGCTCCTGAAGACGCTGGCGGCCGAACTCGAGTCGAGGCAGGACGCACGCGCCGTACGTGTGTGGGACGTCGCCGTCCGCCTGGCACCGCACGACGTCGGGCTTTCAATGATGGCGGTCGAGGCGCAGTTGGCACGTGCGCCGCACGACGTGAACGCGCTGGCCAGGCTGGTCGAATTGCTGGTCGATGCCGGGCACGAGGACCGACTGCCAGGGACCCAGGCGCGGCTTGCCGAGGCGCACCTCGTCAGCGGCGCCGTCACGGAAGCTCGCTGGATTGCCGAGGACCTTGTGGCGCGGTACCCCGACGACGAGAGCCACGTGGCACGGCTCCGCCGGGTGCTCAACGCGGCGGGTGAAGGGGATGTGGATACGCTGGTCGCCCGACTCCGCAGTGCATCGCCGATGGCTGACGCGTTCGAGCCGAAGGCCGCCCTCGAATCGATCAACGTGCCGCCAGGCGTCGGCGCGTTGCCGCCAGTGGTCCGCGATGAGGCGGAGACGGACGTGCCGCCGCCTTTCGTGCCACAGCCAGAGTCAGCGACTGTTGCGCAGAGGGCCGACTCCAAGAGTCCGCCGGCGCCATTGCCAACAGATCGCGTCACCGCCACGGTGGCGCAGGCTCAGCATCGGTCACCCCATATCGAAGTCGACCTCAGTGTGGTCCTGGATCAGATCCACAAGCCGCCGCCCGCGTCACCGCCTTCCGCAGATCTCGACGATGTGTTTGCGCAGATGCGCGAGGAAGCCCGACGACGAATCGCGCTCGAGGCCGCGGAGCAGGACTACAAGCGCGGCGTAGTGCTGTTCACGGCCGGTCAGGTCGAGGAGAGCGTCGCGGCGCTCGAGTCGGCGGCGAAGGCGCCGCGATTCCGTTTCGAAGCAGCGGCATTGCTCGGTCGTATTTTTCTGAATCGCGGCGATCTCGCGCGGGCCATCGAATGGCTCGATCGTGCGGCGGAGGCACCAGCGTCCTCGCCCGCCGAGCACCACAAAGTGCTGTACAACCTTGCGGACGCATTGGAATCGGCTGGTGAGACATCACGGGCGCTCGCCGTGTCGCTCGAGCTTCGCACGGCCGCTGGACCCTTCCGCGATATCGCGGCTCGCATCAGCCGGCTGTCGAAAACGCAGGCCCGAGGGTAGACGCCTGCTTCTTCGCCGCCTGTTCATGGTCGCGTTCTTCCTCGAAGCGGGCTTGCTGCTGATCCTGCTGCCGTGGTCGAGTTACTGGGAACGCAACTATTTCGCCGTCGCGATGCCGTGGATCGTCCCGACGCTGGTGAACCCGTTCGTTCGGGGTGCCGTCAGCGGCGTCGGGCTTCTGAATTTGCTGGCGGGCTTTTCGGAACTGGCGCCGGTCTTCGAGCCGAAAGAGTGATCATCCATCTTGTGACGGATCGGCGCCGCCTGACGCCGGCCACTGAGGCCGGACTGTGGCGCGACTGCCTGCTCCGGCAGGCGCGCTGGGCGATTGCCGCGGGCGTCGACGTCATCCAGATTCGCGAGCGCGACCTCGAGGCAGGTGTGCTCCTGACGCTGACGGCCGACATGGTCCGCCTGTCACGAGGTACCGGCACGCGAGTCGTCGTCAGTGACCGCCTTGATGTGGCCCTGGCGTCTGGCGCCGATGGCGTGCACCTCCCGGCGAGGTCGCTGCCAGTGGCCGCGGTCCGGCGTGTCGTCGGTGCCGGGTTTCTCATTGGCCGGTCGGTGCACGACGCCGTCGAACTCGATGCCGCGGCGGGCGCTGACTATGTGATTGCCGGGACTGTCTGGCCCACGTCATCGAAACCTGCCGGGCACCAGACACTGGGCGCGCAGGGGTTGGCAGGCCTCGTCGCCCGCAGCGCCGTTCCAGTCCTGGCGATCGGTGGCGTCACGATCGCGCGGGCCCGCGAGATTGCGGAGACGGGGGCGGGGGGTGTCGCGGCGATGAGTCTCATGTACGCGGATCAGTCCGCGGGCTGTGGTGCGGTGCCGCTCGACGACCTCGTCGTCCAGCTACGCCACGCGTTCGAGGCTCGCAGTTCCAGATAACATACGGCGTGATCGACCCTTCATGACTCGCGACACACCGTCAGGCGATTTCGGCAGCCACCTGCGTCAGGCCCGCGAACGACGCGGTGTCAGCCTGCGCGCGATTGCCGATGTCACGCGTATTTCTGTCGCGGCGCTCGATGGGCTCGAGCGCAACGACATCTCGCGATTGCCCGGTGGCATCTTCAGTCGTGGATTCGTCCGCGCGTACGCGAATGAAGTGGGCCTCGATCCTGATTCCACGGTGGACGAGTTTGTCCGTTGCTTTCCTGACGATTCAGTCACCGACGGACATCCGGCGGCGGTTCGCGCGCGGATCATCGACGATGTCAACGAGATCAAGCGACGCCGGATGCCGCGCGCGGGCTGGTTCGTGGTGGTGGCTGCCCCGGTCGTGATCGCGATCGTGTATCTCTCACTCGCGCGCGTGCCTCCCGCCGCGGCCCCTGCGCCGGGCGGGCGAGAGGCCATTGCACCGTGCACCGGACCGTACGTCGTCGAACTGCGCGCAAGTGCGCAATCGTCCGTCAGTTATGCGGTCGACGGTCAACCCCGCCAGCAGGTGTCGCTTGCGGCGGGCGCGTCTCGCCGGTTCGAGGTCTCGCACGACGTCGACCTTCGGGTCAGTGACGCCGGAGCGATTGATCTGCTGATCAACGGTGTGGTCAGGCCATCGATCGGCGTTGCGGGCGGGCCGGGCGCCGTGCGCTTGAACGAGACCTGCACGGAGGTCGCCACGTCGTGAGCATCACCCCACTGCTCGACTTCTTCAAGCGGGGCGAGGTGGCGCGCGATGTTCGCCTTCTGGCGGCGGCCGGTGCCATTGCGCCGCGTGCGCACGAACAACTGGCCATTCTGATCCTGCTGCTTGATGACGGCGACAAGGAGATTCGCGAGACCGCACGGGCCACAATCGACCGCATTCCTGTCGAAGCACTGACGGCATTCCTGGCCCGTTCGGATGTGTCGATTGGCATCCGCGAGTTCTTCGCCGATCGCGGTGTCTTTCCGGCGGAGATTCCGGCGATCACCGCTGACGACGCACTCATCGACGGCGATGGCGAGCCGGCGCCTGAGGCGATCGATGACCAGGTCCCGGCGACCGAAGAAGAGCGAATGAGCCTGCTTCAGCAGTTGGCGAAGATGGGGTTCACCGAGCGGTTACGCGCAGCCGTGAAGGGCTCGCGCGAAATGCGTGCGGTGCTCATTCGCGATCCGAACAAGATGATCGCGGCGGCCGTCTTGAGCAGCCCCAAGCTGACCGATCAGGAAGTCGAAGGGTTCGCCAAGATGGCGACAATCAATGAGGAGATCCTGCGCGTCATCGCCAGCAATCGCGCCTGGACGAAGAACTACGCCGTGGTGGTCGGCCTGACGCGCAATCCCAAGACACCGATTGGACTCTCGTTGAACATGATGGCGCGTCTGAACGACCGCGATGTGCAGGCGCTGTCAATGGATCGCAATATTTCCGAGTCGGTCCGCGCCGCGGCTCGCCGCAAGGTCGTGTTCGGGCAGAGCCGATAGGGGTTCAGAGGTTCAGAGTTCAGAGGTTCAGGGGTCCAGCGCGGC
>CADEEX010000129.1 GCA_902826465.1 uncultured Acidobacteriota bacterium | reverse complement strand
TCTCATGGTCAAAGGCCAGGACCGCTTGACCCACGGTGACGCCGAGAAATGGCTGCACCAGCACCGGGAAGCGGGCGATGCCCTCGCGCACAACCGTGGGCAGAAACCCGTCGCGTGCGGCTGATGCGCCGAAAACGCCGTAGCTGATCATCAGGTCGGCCCGGGAGCCAGGCGTCCGCACGCTGAGCGTGATCGCGGCCACGACGGCAAGGGTGACCGACACGGGAACGAGGTACGCCCATCGGCGGTGGCGAAGGCCGGACACGCATTGCACGAGGCCCACCATCGGCAGGACGACCAGGGCGAACTGCCCCCGGGTCTGGAGCAGCAGTGCTTCCGTTGCGCCGGCGAGCGTCAACGCGCCGATGCGACGGCGATGGTCGTCGTCGGCCAGGGCGATGGCGACCGCGAGCATCGCGGTCAACGTCAGGACATCTCCGGAAATGCTGTGGCTGGCGTAGCGCAGGCTGTAGAAATGCAGCTGGTAGAAGTTCGGGTGAAACACCATCGCCTGTCCGGCCAACCACAGGTTGCGGTCGTAGATATTCGGGACGAGCACCAGATGCTGCAGTGCTGCGGCAATGAGGCCGCCCCACGGCGAGCGGGTCAATGTCAGGCCGATGCCGTAGGCGAGCCATGTGGTCATGACCACGCCGATCAGGCGCGCGTAGACGACGACGACCTCGAGCGACGGGACGTGCGCGAATCGGGCGACCGCAGCCAGCAGGGTGTGGTGATACACCGTGTAGAACGCCGGTCGCATTCCTGACAGGCTCGGCCAGTCGGCGAGCGGGATGTCGCGGACCAATCCCTGCACGAGCGCCAGATGGTAGAAGTCGTCGACGTACGCATAGTGCCGGAAGTGACCTGCGGCCACTTCCTTCAACGGGGTCATCAGTGGAATCACCGCGACCGCGCTGAGGCTGACGATCGCGAGCAACACGAATGTCGGTTCGATGCCAGCGATCGCGTGATCGCGTTCGGTCGTGCGGTGCGCTGACGCGCGCCGACGCGCGAGCGCGACCACGAGCGCGAGCAGGCAGAGTGGGAGATACAGGGAGAGCAGGCGTGCGGCACCGAGAGCTGTGACGACCACTGGGCACACCGCATAGCCGATGCCCGCGGCGAGTCCCCATTGCACGAGGCGGGGTAAGGGCTTCGGAATGACCGCGCGCACCACCAGTGTGCCCATCGGCACGAACATCAGCGTACACAGCGCTGCGACGGCCGCGAACTCGAGCGGCGCCCGACCGGTCGCGAGCATGATCGCGGCACAGGCGACAAGCACCGTACCGACGGCGACGGTTCGCGAAGGTCGATTCGAGTGCGCCAATGACGGTATTATTGCCGAGACGCCGATGACGGAGCCTGGAGTGTTCGACCGATCGCGTCTGGCCCGCATTCAGGCGCTCGAGAATCATCATTTCTGGTTCGTGGCGCGTCGCCGTCTGGTAACGTGCCTGCTTGATCCGATCATTGCCGCGAGCGCCACGCGGCCGATTTCGCTGCTCGACGTCGGATGCGGTACTGGATCGCTCGCGCTGGCGCTCTCATCGGCTGGCCTCACCGTCCTTGCCGCGGACCTCAATATCCCAGGCCTCGAACGCATCGCTCGCGAGAGACGTGGCCGCCTGCTCGCGATTCTGGCGAATGCAGAGCAGATACCGGCAATCGACAGCACCTTCGACGCCGCCATTGCGCTCGATGTGCTCGAGCATGCGGACGATCGTCGCGTGCTCGGCGAAATTGCGCGGGTGTTGAAGCCGGGAGGACGGGTGGTCTTGACGGTGCCCGCCTTCCGGTTCCTCTGGAGTTCGCGCGACGAAGACGCCGGACACCATCGTCGCTATTCGAGAGCAGACGTTCGGCAGCTGTTGCGCCAGGCCTCGCTCGATCTGGTCGAGATGCGTTTCTATCAGTGCCTCCTGTTACCCGTGGTGGTCGCCACCAGGTGGTGGGGACGACGCTCGAGGGCCAGCCAGCGCGTCGAAGAGCAACCCTCACCCTGGGTGAACCGACTGTGCCTGGCCATCAACGACTTTGAGGTGGCGGTCGGCGGCGTGATCCCGTGGCCATGGGGCTCCTCGCTGGCGGTCGTGGCTCGGAAGCCGCAATGAATCGCGCATCCTTCAACCTGCTGTTGTTCACGGTCGATCCGCAGATCGCGCGTGAGGCCACCGCCGGCGGTGCGGCCGGGATCGTGATCGACTGGGAGAATCGCGGCAAGGCCGAACGGCAGCGGGGCAGCGATACGGAGATCAATCTCGATACGGTGGACGATCTCAGGCGCGTCCATGCCGTCACTGACGCGCCGATCTTCTGCCGCGTCAACGGCGCGGGCCGGCATTCCGCGGCAGAAGTGGACATGGCCATCGCGGCAGGTGCTCAACAGATTCTGCTGCCAATGGTTCGCTCCGTCGACGATGTGCGGCTCGTGCTCGACATCGTCGGAGGGCGCTGCGGCGTCGGCATCCTCATCGAGACGCCCGAGGCGGTGGAGGCGGCGTCCGAGCTCGCACAGCTGCCTCTCAGTTGTGTATACGTAGGATTGAATGACCTCGCGATCGCGCGTCGATCGGCCAGCATTTTCGACGCCGTGGTCGACGGCACGGTCGACCGGATCAGGCCACTGTTCGACATGCCCTTTGGCTTTGGCGGGTTGACGCTGCCAGACCGCGGCTCGCCGGTGCCGTGTCGGCTCCTGATCGGCGAAATGGCGCGCCTGGAGTGCTCGTTCTCGTTTCTGCGTCGATCGTTTCGTCGCGACACCGCTGGTCAACGGCTGGCCCAATCGCTGGGAGTCATCGACGCAGCCCTCGGCGAGGCCAGGCGCCGATCACACGCCAGCATCGTTGATGACCGCGAGGCGTTCTGCGCGGCCGTGGCGTCCAGCCTGGCGGTGGTGCCGCAGTCATGATGCCGTCTCCGCTGCTGATCACGGGCGCCGCGGGATTCGTCGGCGCCAACCTGACGAGGGCGCTGCTGGCCAGGAACCTCGATGTGCATGCGATCGTGCGCCCGTCCACCGATGGGTGGCGGCTCAAGGGACTCGCACCCTCGCCGACCCTGCACGCTGTGGACCTGCGAGATGGCGCATCAGTGAAGGCCGTGGTGCGACAGGTGAAGCCTGCCGCCATCGTGCATCTCGCCAAGTACCGCGGCAACCCGCACACACTCGACTACGGTGGCGCCTATGCGACCAACCTCGATGCCACCAGGCACGTGCTGGAAGCGGCGCGCGACTGCCCGCCCGTGCGCGTCGTGCATGCCGGGTCATCGCTCGAATACGACTTGTCGAGATCGCCCCTCAAGGAAGATCAGGAATCGACTCCATTGACGGTGCACGGCGTGACGAAGCGCGCCGCGACGGCGCTTTGCCAGCACTACGCCGCCCGTCATGGCCTTCCGGTCGTCGTCCTTCGCCTGTTCACGGTATACGGACCCTGGGAAGACGGCGCGCGGTTCGTGCCGCGCGCCATCATGAGCGCCCTCGACGGCTCGCCGATCGCAGTCACCCGGAGTGGGCTGGTGCACGATTGGATTCACGTGTCGGACGTCGTCGGGGCCATTCTCACAGCGCTGTCGACAGACGGGCTGGAAGGGCACGTACTCAACGTGGCGACCGGGCGGCAGTCGACGAATGACGATGTGGTGGCGGCGATTGCACGCGCGACCGGGCGCCAGATCAGGCATACCGCCGACGCGTTTCCGTCACGGCCCTGGGATGCCGAAGCGTGGGTCGCCGATGTTTCCAAGACGCGGACGCTCATGGGCTGGACGGCTGCGGTGGAACTTCAGGCCGGACTGGCTCAGACGTCCGAATGGTTCAAACAACATGCGTCGCTGTACCAGGCGTCGCTCGCAGGTGAGACGCCGACATGAAGACACCCTCGCCGATGCTCGAATTTCAGCGCGGCTATTTCAGCAGCCAGGAGCGCACCGTCCGGATTGCGCTCGGCGAGACGCCCTGCGTCCGACGTCATCTCGCGCAGACGCTCGACAGGCTCCACCTGCCGGCGGGGGCCCGCGTCCTGGAACTCGGCTGCGGCATGGGCCGCTTCACTGGCACGCTGCTGGCGCGAGGCTACACGGTCACGGCGCTGGATTTGTCAGAGTTCCTGATCGCGCGGCTGCAGGAGGCGTACGGTGACACCGGACGACTCACCGCCATCGCTGGCCGGTCCGAAGACGTCAGGAGCCTGGTCGAGGGACACTTCGATGCGGTGGTCGGGTTCTTCTTCCTGCACCACCTGCAGCCGTTGGCGCCGACCTTCGACGCGATGCGCCAGGTCCTCCGTCCCGGGGGGCAGATCGCCTTCTGCGAGCCGAACGCCTTCAATCCGCTCGTGTATCTGCAGGTCACCTTTACGCCACGGATGTCGTGGAAGGGTGAGCCGAGCATTCCGCTGATGCGCCCGTCTGTCATTGGTCCGTTGCTGGCGGCGCGCGGGTTCACGGCGATCACGTCCGACCGCTATGGCATGTTGCCCCCGCGCATTGCGAACCACGCCGTGGGTGGCCGGATCGAGCGTGCGCTCGAGGCGATTCCACCGCTCAGGCCGTTGTCGGCCTATCGCGTGTTTCACGCCAGGCTGGCTGGACCCGCCGACTGAGGCGCAGCCGTATGGTCGCGCCGAGCATTCTGGCGGCGTAGCGCCATCGCATCGACCCTTTGAGCCCAGCCGCAGGGTCGTCGTCGGGCCGACTGCCTCGCGCAATGCGCGACTGGATGGCTGGTAGTCGGAGCGCCCCAATCACCGCGGGCAGGTAGTCGGTGTCTCGCGCGACCGCGATGAGGCGGCCACGTCCCGCGGCGCTGATGGCGAAGCAGAGGCAGGGATGGTGGGGCAGCGTCGGATACAGCCGGCGGACTGACCAGCGGAAGACGCGCGAGGTCAGGTGCCGTGGTTCGTCGCGACTCGAGAACACGACATCGGCGGCGGCCAGGGCCTCCACCATCGCCGGAACGCTCTCAGGCGGATCCTCGAGGTCGGCATCGAGCACACAGCAGACGGCCAGGCTGGCGTGACGGAGCCCGGTGAGGATCGCGGCGTTCTGCCCGCGGTTGCGATCGTGCTGCAGTACTCGGACGCCGAGCATTCGCGCCACCTCCGCTGAATCGTCGCGCGACCCGTCGTCGACCAGCAGCAGTTCGCTCGGACGATCGCGCAGGGTCTCGCGCAGCCGCGCACAGAGCGAGGGCAGCGTCCGGGCGTTGTTGTAGACTGGCACGACGATACTGATGCCGGTGCGCAATGGCTGCTGATCTGTCACAGGTGCTGTTTGTCGCCTCAGATCTCGAGGGGTTGCCGTACCCGGCGCTTCGTGAGACCGTGGCGGCCCGCGGGTTGGCGATTGTCCGCGGTCTCGTCGATCGCGACACGGTGCGCGCACGACTGGCGGCCCTTCGCGATGCGTTCGACGTGCGGAACGATGCGCGTCACGACCCCAGGGACACTGACGCCGTGCGCCGCAACTTCCAGAAGCTGCAGATCGGCGCCAACTCCGGCGTCAACTCGCGTCGCACGCTGGGGCGCTTCATGCGCGTGTTCTACAACCCGATCTTCGCTGACGACATCTACGGCCTGCGGGCGTCGTTTGTCACGCTCTCCCGCTTCCGGAACCGTCTGTACGAACTGCCAACCGAGTTTGCCGTGCAGGGCACGGATGATGGCCTCTGGACGTGCGCACGAATCCAGCAGTACCCGAGCGGCGGCGGATTCATGGTGCCGCATCGGGATATGTATTCGCAGGTGGCGACCACCGATCATGGTCTCGACTATTTTCAGGTGTTGCTGCTGCTGACGGAGAAAGGGATCGACTTTCACGACGGTGGCGCCTACGTCGATGTTGGCGATGACCGTCTCTTGTACGAAGACAGCTGCCGGTCGGGCGATATCGTCGTCTACGATGGACGGTCGATGCATGGCGTCGCGGACATCGACCCCATGACGCCGCTTGACCTGACGCAGTTCAATGGCAGGGCGGTGGGGCTGGCCTCGCTGTTCAAGCACCTGGCGCCAGGCGAAGCCGATTACGCCGGGATGGCTGAACGTGCCCGGAGCCGCTTCGCCCAGCTGTAACGACCATTAGGACGCCTGGGTGGCTACGCGCCGGTAGGCAGGTTGATGAGGTAGTGGGTGCCGGCCTTGGCAATCCACACGCGCACGTAGTCGTTTCCCTTCAACGTCTCGACCCGCACGCCGTTGGCCATCGGCTTCCGCCACTTGGCGACAGACGCGATGTCGGCGCTGCTGACGACAGTGGCGACTTCCTTGGCGACGACCTTGCCGCCCTTCACGAACTCGACATAGGTCTCCGCATCGGGCGATTGGCCGACCGCGGGCTTCGCGTGTTCGCCCGTCAATCGCACCTGATAGGTACCGGCGGCGAGCGGCTGTCCATCAGCCATCACCTTTTTCGTGAGCGTGACCGAGCCGAGCGATGTGTTGGCCGCCGTCTGCGCGGAAGCCGGCGCTGCGGCCACAAGTGCCACCAGTAGAGTTGCTGCAAGAATGTGCTGCTTCATCGGGCCTCCTCAGCGGTCGATGTTCTCACGTCGAGCGCTCGTCGTGCAAAGGCGAGCAAGTTCAGTGCCGCCAGCGCTGGTCGGCCAACCTGATGCGGCGTCCTGAGAATTCGATGCCTTCGGCGAGCAGAAGGCGACGTTTGGTGGCTTCGCTGCCGCCATAGCCGCCGAGCGCGCCGCCGGCTGCAACCACCCGGTGACAAGGGACATCCGGCCGTCCGCAGTCGCGCATGATGTTGCCGACAGCTCGTGCCGCCCCGGGACGACCAGCGAACGTGGCGATATCGCCGTAGGTGGACACGCGGCCCCTGGGGATTTTTCGGACCGTGGATAGAACGCGGGCGGTGAACTCTGTATTGGCGCGCTTCACTGGCGCGATGACGCTGGCGGCGTCGCACCGGTCGCCAGTGCGGAAGAGAGGGCCTTGCCCTGCGCTTGCGGCATCGTGATGCCGACGATGGCCGCCAGGGTGGGCGTCAGGTCAGCTGGGCTTGCGGCGTCGTTGTACTGTCCCGCCTTGATGCCGGCGCCGTAGAACATGATGGGCACACGCTGGTCGTCGGCGTTGGCGCTGCCGTGCGTGGTGCCGGTTGAACCGATCATCCAGCCGGCCTTCGGCGCGATCACGATGTCGCCGGCGCGGCCGGCGGCGAAGCTGAGCGCCGCGGCGCGGAGCAGGGCGTCCTTGGCGGTGGTGGCGCCTGCCAGCTGGGTGGCGCTGAACGCGCGCTGCACGCCCGGCTGCGTCTGTGCGGCTTTCAGCACCTTGTTGAGGCTCGCCGGCTTGGCGGCCAGCTGCTCGAGCACCCCCTGCCGCAGGTAGATGTGGTTGCCAACCATGCGAATGACGGCGGCGCCACCGCCGAGTTCCTTGCGGATCTGCTGATCGACGGCGACCGCAATCGCCTGCGAATCGAGTCGTCCGCCTGCGCGCCCCGCCGCCACGAGCTGCTCGGGAATTTCGGTGACTCCGTGATCGGCCGTCAGGCCGGCGACCCACTGACCCGCGCCTACGGTGCGATCGAGTGCGTCGAACAACTGGCCGATGGTGCGATCGAGGTTGAAGTAGATGTCCTCGACTTCGACGCTCTTCGGACCGAAGGCGTGTCCCACCAGATCGGGTGTGGAAAAGCTCACCAGGAGTACGTCGGTCCCGTCATGTTTTCCGAGCTGCATCGATTCGACCAGCGCGGCGGCCATGCGTCCGAGGTAGGCGTCGGCGTAGGGGCTACGCTCCCACTGCGCGTAATAGAGCCGATCCGGGGTGGTGGCGCCTGGCGTCTGCCCCGTCAGCGGATGCGGAAAGCTCGACGTCCATCCTGAGGGCGGCGCCTCGCCGGCGACTGCATCTGACGCGTGATACCTGTCGAGCGACATGGCCGGCACCCAGGTCTTGCCGAAGTCTGCTTCGATGGGATTGGCGTCGATGAACGCCTTCACGGCGGGCACGGGGGCCGTGGCGTACGCGGTTGATGTTTCCCAGCCGTCGAGCGCTTCCGACAGCCAGGTGACGGCGTCGCCGCCATGGCCGGCGAGCATGATGGCGCTGCGCGCCTTCAGCGAGAGCGACACCGCGTGCGAGTTTTTCTGTCGGCGCATTTCGTCGGCAAACCCGGGGATTTTCAGATACACGGGGCTGTCGTGACCGGTCGTCGGCGTGCCGTACGGGACGGCTGTCACGGTGGAGTCTTCCGTGCACGGGATCACGATATTGCGCTCGCGGTCGAACCACTGGTTCTGGAACACCCCGTGTGCCGACGGATACGCGCCTGTGGACACGGTGGCATGTCCGGCGCAGGTCAGCGTATCGAGATACGGATAGGCCGCGCGTCGAAACCACGCGCCCTGGGCGGTCATCTTCT
Source organism: uncultured Acidobacteriota bacterium (assembly GCA_902826465.1). GTDB lineage: Bacteria > Acidobacteriota > Vicinamibacteria > Vicinamibacterales > CAVVIG01 > CADEEX01. The sequence continues at coordinate 2,067 of CADEEX010000129.1, read as the reverse complement.
TCAGGCCTGCGGTCCATTCGCCCTGGAAGCGCTCAGCGTAGTCGGCGCGCATCTGGTCCACCACGATCACGACCGCGAGCTTTGGCGGCTCAGCCGCACACGGCAGTGCGGAGGACACTGCAAACGAGAGCGCGAGGACAGTGGCAACCAGCCGCGGGCGACTTCGCATCTGCCCAGTGTAAACCGACCACGTCACAGATAGTTCAACGGGTCGAGGCCTATCTCGTCCGGGTCGATGGCGTCGCGAATTTCGCGCGGAAACTGGCCGGCCGCGTCAGGTTCCCAGGTGCGCACGGTCCGTGGCGACGCGAGGAGTGCGCCGTCCGGATCGGTGACCACGCGCACCTCAGGGCGCAGGGGATCGTCCGGGCGCTCCGCGGTCACCACGGCGATTTCGCCGTTGCGGAGCCGCACGACGCTCCCGATCGGAAACAGTCCCATCAGGGCCACGAACCGTCGCAGGAGCGGGCGATGGAACGCGGGGTTGTCCTGTTCGCTCATGATCGTCCGGATGCGCGAGGTGGCCAGCCCCTGGCGGTAGGGACGATGGCTGCGCAGCGCGTCGAACACATCGGCGATCGTCACCATGAGCGTGCAGGCGTTCAGGCGGCGCGGTCCCACATGTTCCGGATAGCCGCTCAAGTCCTGTTTCAAATGGTGTTCAAACGCCACGACGGCGGCGAGCGGCGACATGCCCGGGGTGCGCCCGAGGATGGCGGCGCCGTCGATCACATGGCGCTTCATGACGGAGAACTCGGCGAGGGTGAGCCGCTCGGGCTTGTGGAGCAGGGCCGCCGGCGTCCGCACTTTGCCGATGTCGTGCATCAGGGCGGCCACACCAAACGCCCGGAGCAGCGGGCCATCGATGCGAAGCGCGAGCGCCTGCGCCAGCGTCAGCACGGCGACGTTCACCATGTGCGTGAACGTGTAGTCGCCGTTGGTGCCGTAATCGGACGACGCGGTCATGGCGAGCATGGACGGCGCGTCGCACCCGATGGCGGCGGCAAGCCGATCGACGATCGTGTTGGCCGCGGCCGCGTCAGGGACGCCCGTGGCCTTGGCGCCATTCCAGAGACTGGCCGCCGTGTCGACTGCACTCTCGTACAGAGAACGCGCTGCTGCGATCCCCGCCATCGCCCCGGAGAATACCACGCAGTTCCGCTATACTGCCGACCGGATGCGCGCGGTCGATATCATCATTGGCAAGCGTCTGGGCCGCGCACTCGAACGCCCGGAAATCGACTTCTTCGTCAAGGGCGTCACCGACGGATCGCTGCCCGACTATCAGGCGTCGGCGCTGCTCATGGCGATCCTGCTTCGCGGGATGACGCCGCAGGAGACGACCTGGCTGACCGACGCCATGGTGCACTCGGGCGTGCGTGTCGCGCTCAACGACATTCCGGGCATCAAGGTCGACAAGCACAGCACCGGCGGCGTCGGCGACAAGACCTCGCTCATCCTGGCGCCGCTGGCCGCGGCCTGCGGCGTGCCGGTCCCGATGATGTCGGGACGGGGCCTCGGCCATACCGGTGGCACACTCGACAAGCTCGAGTCCATTCCAGGGTTTCGCGTCAACCTGTCGCTGGAGGAGATGCACCGCGCACTGTCGGTCGTCGGATGCGCCATGCTCGGTCAGACGTCGCAGATTGCCCCCGCCGACAAGAAGCTCTACGCGCTGCGCGACGTCACCGGCACCGTTGAGAGCATTCCGCTCATCAGCGCGTCGATCATGAGCAAGAAGATCGCCGAAGGCATCGACGCCCTGGTGCTCGACGTCAAGACCGGCAGCGGCGCCTTCATGAAGACCGAAGACGACTCGAGGGCGCTGGCCCGCTCGCTGGTCTCGATCGGGAACGCGTCCGGGGTCAAGACCGAAGCGATCATCACCGCGATGGACACGCCGCTCGGATGTGCGGTCGGCAATGCGCTCGAGGTGATCGAGTGCATCGAGGTGCTCAAAGGTCGAGGCCCGGCCGATCTGTTCGATGTCTCGCTCGAATTGACCGTGCGCATGCTCGTCCTCGGCGGTGTGGCCGCGGACCGCGCGGCGGCCGACAGCCAGGTGCG
>CADEEX010000128.1:5200-10495 GCA_902826465.1 uncultured Acidobacteriota bacterium | reverse complement strand
ACGAATGGGCGTCAGCGAGTTCTTCAACTCATGCGCCGTCTTTCTGGCGAGCGACTGCCAGCTCGCGATCTGTGTCAGGTAGACCAGCCGATCGCGACTCTGGCGCAGCTGATCGGCCATGTCGTTGAACGCCACGACCGCGCGCCCGACTTCGTCACCACTGGTCGGCTCGATGCGGCGCTCCCAGTCACCAGCGGCAAACGCCGACAGGCCGGCGGTGAGCTGCTGAACCGGCTGACTGATCCGACGCGCAATCACGACGAGTGGCGCCAACGAGACAATCCAGACCGCGGCCACGAGCAGCAGCAGCGTCAGCGTGAAGCCGCGCCGCAGGTCGCGCGACTCCATCGCGTCAACCGTCGCGCGCGTCCGCCGGAACTCGCCCGACAGCGCTTCCATCCGGATGCCGCGCAGGTCGCGCACAAACGCCTCGACGCCGTCCGCACCCAGGGCCCGACGCAGCCACTCGACGTGGTCACCACCATCACCAGACAACACGAAGCGCTCGGGTTCGCCACTCGCCCAGAACGCGCGGACCGGTTCTGGCCACGAGGCCGACGCCTCAACTGAATAGCGCGCCGGTGTCGTGCGTCCGGCCAACGCGTCCTGTTTCAATGTGTCGCGTTCGTGCTGATAGAACAGTCGTGCCGTGCCCTCGAGCGTTCGCGACACCCGATCGAGTTCACCGGTCGTGGCGTAGCCGAGACTCCGATCGAGCAACGACATCGTGATCCAGATCGTGACCCCGAGCGGCAGCAGCGACGCCGCAAGAAACGCGAGGAACAACCGATGGCGGAGCTTCATGGCAAGCGGAGTGGGCCGAACTCTATCGTGCCCCGCGTCTCGTCAGCAGCGCGGCGGCGACTGAGTCGCTCGACGAGGCCCCTGAGCGTGATACCGGCGCTCGCGTCGCCGGCGGCGGGTTCATCATCGACGACACGATAGTCGAGGCGCACAAAGAACATGTCGCGACCATTCCCAAGAGCCGCAACGGGAAACGTGACCCGTTCAACGCACCAGGCTTCCGCGTCCGCTGCCGACAAGTGAGACACCAGATGCTGCGACGTCACGGTCATCGCCACAGCAAACCGTTCTTCCCAGAGGTCGTAACTGACGAGACACGTCTGGCTGGCGTCCGCGATCGACGACGCCCCTGCTTTGGTCGCGATGCGCAACGACAGGTCAACCCGAATCGACCGACCGTCTTTGAGATGCGCGAGCGGCTGTCCCTTGATGAAGCCGACGCCTGACACACGCAGATGGGCCACACGTCCTTCCACCCGGACGGTCGCCGACTGGGCAGCCAGGGGCCGCGACGTGCACGCGACGAGCAGCGCGGCAACGGCGATGCGCGAGGCAGCCCGCAGGATCAGAACTTCACCCCGATCATGAACGTGCCGCCGACCGAGTCGGCATTCAGCGGAAAGCCGAGCGTCGCGAAGAAGTTGTCGCGGTGATAGCCGAAACCGGTCGACACCTTCATGTCGGACGCCGCCGCCTGCTGCCAGACCGAACCCGTATCAACGAAGAAGGCGGCTCCCTGGTAGCGATATTCCACCGAGGCGTGGAACAGGCGATCTCCGCCAACTGGGGCGATGTCGTACTTGTTCCACCCGCGCAGTGTTGACGAGTCGCCGAGCGTGAACCGCTCGAAGAGCGGCGCCTGTCCGCCAATACGGCCAGCGTTCACCGTGGCAATCACCGTGCTGCGTTCGCGCCAGTGATGGCGGAACAGGCCTTGGCCAACGACGCGTGTGTAGTCGAGGTCGGTGCCCAGGGCGTCAGCGGCCGATCGAATACTAACGCTGGCTTCGAGATCGTGGCCCCTGGCGCCCTGCCGCCACTGCTGTCTGTAGCCTATCGACGCGGTGAACGCGCTCGCCATCTGAGACGACGCCCCGGGGACGACTGGCTCCAGTTCGGTCACGCTGACGCCGGCCGTCGCACGCAGGCGCCGTGTGAGCGCAACGGTGGCCGACGGCGCGACCGTCAGCCTGGTGTCGTAGAGGCCTGAGATGCGTGGATTGGCAGAAAGCGCCGCGAGCGTGGACGCGTGCCACGACGGATCGTATCGGGACGCCTCCAGCGTCAGGCCGACACGCTCAGATCCGATCTCGCGCGCTTCGAGTCGCAGGCCAATGCCGGAGTACTCTTCGACCAGATCGTCGCGATTGTCGAAGGCCAGACGCGGCGTCACCTGGATGTTGCCGCCGTGAATGGGCAGGTCGAGCAGGCCGCTCCACCCCTGGTCCTGATGATACAGAAACTTCGTCGCGATCGGCGCAAACGGCACCCACCGCATCGATTCGCCCTTCCGCACCTCGTAGGTGACAACGACCTGGCCGCGCCGGGTACCGCGCGACACGCGGCGATCGACGTCGTAGCCAGGGAGCTCGGCGCGCAGCCTCTCGGTCAGGCGCCGGGCCTGAGTGGTGACACGCGTCCCGACCAGCGCCTGCAGGTCGTCGCGCAGCGCCTGACTGATGTCAGTATCCGGCACGCCGTCGATGGCGACACGTTCAATCGTGTAGCGGCCGTTGACGTTCCATCCCTGCTCCTCGTCATCGGCGACCGCGGCCAGAAACAGCACGCGCGCGTCGCCCTCGGGCGTCCGCAGCGCACGCACAGCGGCGATGACCCGCGGCCGCTCCGCTTCAATCCGTTCGGCAATCACGCCGAGCGTGCCCCAATCGAGCGGCGTGCCGACGAGCGCGTCGATGGTGTCCTGCAGTCCAGGACTGAGGTCGCCGCGGATGCCAGTCACCCGAACCGCCGCAATGCGCGAGCCTTCGGCGGCGTCGGGTTCCTGCGCGGAGAGCGTGAGCGGGAGCGCAACGAGGACGAGGAGCAGTGTGAGTGTTCTCATGCGCGCTGTAAGAGCAACCCGCTTGCCGATTCGTAAGTATTTGATTCCATTGGCAATGTGGCGTTAGACGGTGTGCCGTCTCATCACACCTGTGCTCCCGTCGCACACCGCGTGCTCATGGGTGCAGCCCATCACAGAGACATATATACTCCCCGCCACTGTGGTTGGTTCGACATCGAAGGAGGCAGGGATGCGACTGGGTGCACTGAAATCGCTTCTGATGGTTGGCGTGGCCGCGCTGGCGGGCGCTGGTGGGGTCCTCGTCGCCCAGACCGCCATGAAACCAGGGCACGAACGCGTGCCGCCCTACCGCGAACCTTCTCCCTATATGAATCAGGAGCAGATTCAGGCAGCGCTCAACCAGCTCGATCCGAAGCTGGTGTCGTCGAGAACCGGCGGCGCCATCGACTTCGCCAAGGGCAAGGCGCAAGGCGTGGTCCGCCGGCGCATGCGCGGCCCGCAGTACGCCATCACCCACACCCGCACGCTCGAATACATCATCGTCACCAAGGGCACCGCGACGCTGGTGACCGGCGGCACCTTGATCCCGCCGACGATCGACAGCGATCCCTATCCGAACAGCAACCCGAACGCGATCATCCGCAGCGAGATCGGCGTGAAAGACGGCCTGGCGCGAAAGATCGGACCCGGCGACGTCATCGTCAACCTGCCGGGCACACCGCACTGGCTCAGCGACATCGACGGCACGATCGAGTACTTCGAGATCTCGGTGCCGAACGTCGATCCCGCGGCAGGGATCGAGCGCGCCGAATTGTTACCGGCGGGTGCGCCTCGCTGACGCGATCGCCCAGACGTCGAACGCTCAGCGCTCGGTGATTTCTTCGAGTTCATTCAGCACGTCGTAGACCTGATCGGCGGCGGCGCGAAGCTCGCGAACGATCGTTCTATTCGCCGCGCTGTGCTGCAGTTCCAGCGTCTCTCTCGCCTCGTCTATGCGGCGCAGACACGCCGCGATCTCTTCGCGCTCGGTCCCGCTCATCGTGAACGTGCGCTGATGAGGCGCCAGCTTCGGTTCCTGATCCTGAGCACGGGCCAGGGGGTGATCGCGGTGACGGTCGCGGCCTGAGTGAGACATGGGTGGAAATACTCTACATCTCGAGATGTGGGGATGTGCCGGCACCGTTCTTGCGAACACCGCGGCATGGCTCGATCACTCTGGAAGGGTTGGCTGTCGTTCGGCCTCGTCAATATCCCGGTTGAAGTGCATACGGCGGTCCGGGATCATCGGCCCAGGTTCAGGCTGCTGCACGCGAAAGACCTTGCTCCGGTGAAGTTCGAACGGGTCTGCGCAAAAGAAGGCAAGCCTCTCGCCTGGGACGAACTCGTCAAGGGCTACGAGTACTCGAAGGGGCACTTCGTCGTCCTCACCAAGGACGACTTCAAGGCCGCGGCGCTCGAGAAGAGCCGCCGCATCGACATCCTTGATTTCGTGAAATCGTCAGAGATCGACGATCGGTACTTCGAGACCCCGTACTATCTTGTCCCGGCAAAAGGCGGAGAGCACGCCTACGCGCTTCTCCGAGAGGCGCTCCGCGACACTGAGCGCATCGGCATCGCGAAGTTCATGCTGCGCGAGACGCTGCACCTGGCAGCCATCGAACCCATCGACGATGCGATTGTGCTGACGTTGATGCGATTTGCCGACGAGCTCGCCGACTCCGCTCCCCTGCGGCTTCCGAAGCAGTTACCGGTGCGCAAGGCGGAACTCGACATGGCGAGGACGCTGGTCAATACACTGGCGGCCGAGTGGGAGCCGGAAAAGTACACCGACGAGTATCGCGACAACCTGATGAAGATCATCAAGGCCAAGCAGAAGGGGAAGACGATCGAGTTCGACGAGCCGGCCGAGACGCCGAAGACCAATGTGGTGAACCTGATGGACCGCTTGCGCGAGAGCCTCGATGCCGCCAGGAAGTCTGGTGGATCCCGCACGAGTGCCAGGCGCAACACGTCGACGCCTGCCGTCCGCGCAAGGGCCCGCGCGAAACCGACGGCGAGGCGCGGCAAGCGAAGCCGCAAGGCTGCCTGAGGTTCAGCGCGGCGTGTAGCCGTCCGGCAACAGTTCGATGGCGACCGCTCGATTCGGCGTGCCGGCGTTTGGCAGCGGCGGCGCGTCGGTGCGGAACGTCGCCAGCACGCGGTAACTCGGTCGTTGCGGTCCGCACGGGATGCCGGCAGGTGCGTCCGGACGATATGAGAGAAATTCCACATCGTCGAAGCTCGGGACTGCCAGCCTGGCCGGTCCTGACGCGGTCTCGACCATCAGCACAATGGCGCCTGGCCTGCAGTCGACCGCAGAGAACACGCCGAGCACGCGCGTTTCACCAGGCCGCACCGGCCGGAGCGCAGGTACGAACACCCCCTGCGCGGCCGTCTGCCGACGAGGTTCAGACGGAGTGACCGCAGGT
>CADEEX010000128.1:2713-5100 GCA_902826465.1 uncultured Acidobacteriota bacterium | reverse complement strand
CGTATCTTACCCTCACCGTCCGCCGTGTCTTGCACAGTAAGATCGCGTGCAGTTATGGACGATCAGTTCTGGGTGACCTGTCCCTACTGCGGCGAGCAGGTCGAGATCTACGTCGAGCCCGACGTGCGGGGCGCATTCGTGCAGGACTGCGAGGTGTGCTGCAATCCGTGGCGCGTGCGGGTGCGCGGGCGTGGCGACGAACGATCGGTGGAGATTCGGAAGGCGGACGGGTCGGAGTAGGAGGGTTCGAGGTTCGAGGTTCGACTCATGGGTCGCGCGTGGCCGCATGTGCAACGGCCATGCGTGCCAGCAGCACACGCGCTGCGGTCCGGGTGCCGGGGTTCGACGCTCTTGCCAGCAGCGGTCCAAGCTGCGCCGAGGCGCCCTTGTAGTCGCCTTGCGCCACCAGCGCCTCGCCGAGCATCAAACGATAGTCGTCGCGCTCCGGCGTCCGCTCCACAAGGATCTCGAGGAACACCGCCGCTGTGGATGCTCCGCCTGCCGCGTCGAGCTCGGCCCGCGCCAGGGCGGCGATCGACGGTGCGTAGGCCGGTTCGAGTTCGAGGGCCGGCGCCAGCGCCAGACGCGCCCGGGCGCGAAACGCCGGGCCATCCACGCCGGCCCGATCGGCCATCTGTAACAGCGCGCGCGCGTACCAGCGCTGCGCGGCTGGCAGCGTGGGCAACAGCCGCAGCGCGCGCTCGAGCAAAGGGCCGCCAGCATCGACCCGACCTTCGCGCATTTCGAGCAGACCGAGCGAGGCAATGGCGCGCGGCGTCGTGTCCACACGATCGACGGCTGCCGTCAGGTACGCACGCGCGGCATCGATGCGACCAATATGCGCAAGCGCGTCACCCAGATACGACGCCGCGTCGGGATCCGCCAGCACTTCGCCCGGCGAGGTGGGTCGTGCCGCGATGTTCTGCTCGAACGTGAGCCGCATCGCCGGCAGCGCCTTGCGCGACGCATGCCGCGAGACGCTCAACGCGAGCGCCGTCGTGTCGTCGCCGAGCACGCGGGTCACCGCTTCCGCACCCGACACGCCATCGACAATTTGCGCCAGCAGCTGCGGCAGACGGTCCGCCGTTTCCTGCCCGCCGAGCAGCAGGTAGTGCACGAGCGCCCACGATTGCGCATAGAAGAGATCGCGGCGCTCACCGTCGTTGTAGACAGGCGATTCGTGATCGATCGCCGCGAGCTCGCGCAGCGTGAAGAGGCGCGACGCCGACTTCAGCACGCGCAGGTTGTCTTCGCCGGCAAGACCGACCACGGCGCTGGCACCGCCCTGGCGTGGCTCGAACGTCGCGAAGAACTCGGCCAGCCCCTCGTTCAGCCACAGCGGCACGGTGCCGAACGCCTGTCCGAAAAACAGGTGCGCATACTCGTGGAAGATAATGGCCGACGCGTGCGGCTCCTGCGCCGCGTTGACCGCAATGTAGTTGGTGTCGATACTGCTCGTGGCAAAGCCGGCGACTGGCAGCGGCCGGTTCCCGAAATAGGGACGAAACGGCGCAAACGACCGTTCGTCGCGAAAAACGATGACCACAGTGGGAACGGGTGAGGAGAGCGCGCGGCCGGGGAAGATGCGCGCAATCGCGTCGCGAAACAGTTCGAGGCGGCCCGCGACGTGTTTCAGGTCGCGCTCAGGAACGTCGCCAATAAATACGAAGTGCTCTGATGACAGGCGCGTCCAGGTGGCAAAAGCCGACGTCGGACACGCCAGCAGCAACAGCGAGACGATCAGGCTCGCGGCAATGCGGCGCATAGAGCGGCCGACATCTTACAGCGAATGGCTCGCGCGTGACGCGCGATCGGACACCATCAGTCAGGACGAACGACATGACCCCCTGTGAACTTTCGGTCAGCCCGGCGGCGCGGCAGGCGATCAAGGCGGCCGCGCCCGACGGCGCGACCATCATCAGGCTCACGATTTCTGACCGGTTCGAACACGATCTGGCCTTCAGCGAGGTGGCCGCCGGCGATACGGAGGTGACGCTCGACGGCATGACGCTGGTGGTCGACGCCGCCAGTGCCACGCGCGCCCGCGGACTCTCGATCGACTACGTTGATGGAGCCCAGGGGCCCGGCTTCACGATGCACAATCCGAATCAGCCGCCGCGAATTATCCAGCTCTCGGCCCTCGAGCTGAAGGCGATGCGCGATCGTGGCGAGGCATTCGAGCTGATCGACGTGCGTACCGAAGAGGAGCGCGCGATCGCCGCTATCTCAGGCGCGAGGCTGCTCGACCGCGACTACCACACGCATCTGCTCGGCCTCAGCCACGACACGCCACTGGTGTTCCAGTGCCATCACGGCATCCGCAGCCAGTCGGCGGCCGAATATTTCCTCCAGGCGGGCTTCAGGAAGCTCTACAACCTGCGGGGCGG
>CADEEX010000128.1:0-2613 GCA_902826465.1 uncultured Acidobacteriota bacterium | reverse complement strand
CCCGCCGGCGGCGCGAACAGCGCGGCGTCGAGTGCGGCGGTGTCGATCGACTGCACGGTCTGCGTGGTGCTGAAGGCGCCCATGCGCGCCATCAGACCGGCCATCGGCCCGTCGCCACCCATCTTGATGTTCATTTCCATCTCGTAGGGGACGCCACCGGTGGCGGCGAACTCTTCGTACATCTTCGTCATCGCCTTCGCCTGGCCGGGCGACCCCTTCGCCGCGCGTGGATCGGTGAAGATGAAGCCCTTCTCGGCGGCCGCCTTGTAGAACCGCAGATAGTCGTCCGTGCCTGGGGCACCCTTGACAATCCACACGGGTCCGGTGAGGTTGGCGGTCATCTTCATGCCGTCGTCCTTGCCCCCGATGTTGGCGGGCATCGAGATCGCCATGTCGTAACCGGCGGCGTTCTTACCGGCCACCTGCTTGGTCTGTCCATTTGGCTTGATTGACGCCGTCATCCCGGCGGGATCGATCGTGGTGCCCGCCTGCTTGGCGAAGTCGGCCATGTCCCACACATCGGCTTCCTTTTTCTTCGAGTCGAAGATGTACATCTTCTGCGCCTCGACGTCGAAGATCGTCGTCTGGGTCTTGTCGCCCATGACGAGGTCAGTGCGCATCTTGAGGCCCTTGATATAGGTCGTCGAGACGCCGCCGCCGTTCATGCCCATGCCTTTGGTGGTGACGTTCTGGATCATCTTGACGTCGGCCGCGGCCGGCGCCGCCATCACCAACGTTGCAAGTGCCGCACAGATTGCATTCTTCATCGAGACATCCTCCCAGGAAGCTCCGACGATTATAGACGCCAGAAGTCGCTAGAACGGACCTCGCTTAGGCTGTAGAATCCGTCGCATCATTCCGCCCGCACTTTCCCACGAGCACACCACCTCATCGTGACCTCGCCGCTGCGCCTGCGCGCGCTTGCAATGGCCCTGGCCGCGGTGTGCATATTCGTGCGCCCGGCGACGGCGCAAATGCCGATCACCGTGTCGCTCGATACCGTGTTCTACGGCGACAACGCCGAGTTCTTCAGCCCGTTCCGCACCGGCGAAACGATTCTCGGGTCGTGGCAACGCCTCAACACCGACATTGTCATCAACGACAGGGCGACGCTGCGCCTTGGGCTGTACGCGCTAGAACTCGACGGGTCGGACCACCGCACGGAACTGGCGCGTCCAGTCGCGGCGCTTATTCTTGGCACGAAGCGCCACCGCTTCATCATCGGCACGCTCGACACCGGTATCCGCCAGGCCGGCATTGGTCCCGACCAGATGACGTCGCACGCGATGCTGCCGATGCTGTCGATCGAGACGCTCTGGTTCCGCAAAGCCTACGAGGCGGGTGTGCAGTGGAAAACCAATACCGAGCACGTCACCCAGGACGTCTGGTTCGACTACCAGGACATCATCACGCCCGAGCATCGCGAACTGTTCGACGCCGGTTTCACTGGCCGTCTCCAGAAATCGCCGACGGCACCCATCGCCCTGCTCTACCAGTTCGAGGTCGTCCACCACGGTGGCCAGCAGTTCGATACCGGCCCGGTGTCCGACAGTTTTGGCTACGGCCCAGGCGTGCTCCTCAGGAAGACACTGCCGACGGTGGGCGCGGCGTCGCTCGAGGTATTCGCGCTCTTCAGTCACGACCGCCCCGATCGGCAGGACGATTCGCTGACGGTGAAGGGCAAGGGCGTATTCGCGCGCGCGGCCGCAGAGCGCAACGGCTGGCGCGGTCACGCGCTCTTCTGGAACAGCCGCAACTTCAAGCACGAAGAAGGTGACCCGAACTACCTGTCGCTGTCCTACGATGCCGCCACGTACCGCGCGCAGCGGAGTTACGGCGAACTGGGACTGACGAAGCTGTTCAAGCCGGCACCGACCGTCGACTTCGAGGCGTCGGGCCGCGCGCACGTCGTGCAGGGGAAACTGGGCTACAGCTATCGGCTGATGGGCATCCTGCACCTCGATCTCTGGCACTCGACGACGAAGTAACAAGAAGTTTTTCAAAAGCGGATCATGATCTCGCGCGAAAAATCGCTATCATGTTTCGCATGAACTCACCGATCGCGCGGCCACGCTCCGCGCACGACGTTGGCGAAGGCTGGACGACGGCCGACGCCACCGAGCTCTACGAAATTGCGCGCTGGGGCAAAGGCTACTTCTCGATCGGCGATGAGGGACACGTCAAGATTCATCCCACGAAAGATCCGAACCGCTCGATCGACCTGAAGCAGCTGGTCGATCACCTGCAGTTGCGCGGCATCAGCCTGCCGACGCTCATTCGCTTCCGCGACATCCTCCAGCACCGGCTGCAGGACATCGCCGAAGCCTTCCACGGCGCCATCTCGCAGCACGAGTACGGCGGCAAGTACATCTGCGTCTACCCGATCAAGGTCAATCAGCAGCGGCAGGTCGTCGAAGAGGTGCTCGAGTTCGGGCGGCCGTACAACTTCGGCCTCGAAGCGGGCTCCAAGCCGGAACTGATGGCCGTGGCCGCCATCGCCGGCAACGACACGCCGATCATCTGCAACGGCTTCAAGGACGCCGAGTTCATCGAGATGGCGATGCTGGCCCAGAAGATCGGCCGCAACATCATCCCGGTGGTCGAGAAGTACAC
>CADEEX010000127.1 GCA_902826465.1 uncultured Acidobacteriota bacterium | reverse complement strand
ACGAAGTGCAGCAGACCCATCCCGGAATCCTGTACTCGCTGGTTTCGCCGGGAATCGTGCGCACCGAATTCGGCGTCAACGCGCGCCACGGGGGCGTTGACTCCAGGCAACTGCCAGATTCGCAGAGTGCGGAGGAGGTGGCGACCGTGATCGCCGACCTCATCGCGATCCCACGTCCTGATGTCTACACCAGGGCCGGGGCCCGTCAACGAGTGGTTGACTACTTCGCCACGACGACGGAAGATCCCGCGCGCTGATATGACACGGCCGCAACTGCTCGTGTGCGGCGCACTCATGGCCGTCGTCGCGGCGTCGAGCCGAGAGACAGCGGCTGTGCGTGTGCCAGCAGGTCCCATGGACACCGTGGCGCGCTTTGGGGCGCAGGGGAGCCGCACGCCGCCATCGGTGGATCCGGGTGGTCTGCCGGCGGTAACCCCCGCGGTGGTCGGCCTCGATCCCGATGGCTTAGCCCAGGCGACCCGTTTGCTCGACGAGTTCGTTCGCGACCGGAAGATCGCAGGTGCGGTGGCGGCCGTCGCTCGCGACGGCAAGCTCGCCTACCTGCAGTCGGTCGGCGTTCAGGACCTGGCCGAGGGCACGCCGATGTCGGCGCGGTCGATCTTCCGCATCTACTCGATGACGAAGTCGGTCACCGCTGTGGCGGCGATGATGTTGTGGGAGGCCGAGCGGTTCAAGCTCGACGATCCCGTGTCGAAATACCTGCCAGAGTTCTCGCGCGTTGTCGTCGCGAGCGGTGCGTCCACTCGGCCGCCAGTCCGTCCAATCACCGTCGAGGATTTGCTGCTGCACACCTCCGGTCTCAACCACCGCACCTCCGACGAGTATCAGGCCGCGCAGGTTCGGTCGCGCTCGATCGCGCTGCCGCAGTTCGTCGCCAACATTGTGCGCGTCCCACTCATGGAGGACCCCGGTACCCGCTATCGCTACAGCGAAGCGACCACGGTGCTGGGCCGCCTGATCGAAGTGTGGTCGGGCGAGCCGTTCGATCGGTTCCTCGACGAACGCATCTTCCGTCCGCTGCGCATGCCCGACACGGGCTTCGTGGTCCCGTTCGACCAACGCCGGCGATTGACGACCGTGTATGCACCGGCGGAGGGAGGCGGCATCAGGCCTGTCGAGATCGAGGCTGTGCCGTTCACAGTGATGCCGGCGCTTCGGGAAGGGGCGGTGGGCCTGGTGTCGACCGTGCCAGACTACCTGCGATTCAGCCAGATGCTGCTGAGCAACGGCGCACTCGACGGCGCGCGCCTACTCAAGCCAGAGACCGTCGCGATGATGGTAGGGAATCGCCTGTCGGACGCCATCACCCGCAATCGCGGTGGTGGCGTGATGGGCTGGGGCCTGGCGAATGTCAACGTGGTGCTCGATCCGTCGCGTGTGCCGTATCCAACGGTCGTCGGCGAATACGGCTGGGACGGCACTGCCGGCACGATCTTCTGGGTCGATCCGAGCAGGAAGCTCATCACCATCCTGATGACCCAGAGCAGTCCCGCCAATCCCGATCGCATCCGCCAGCGCTTCAAGACGCTCGTCGAGCAGGCTGTGCACTGAGAGGATTCACGATGAGAGCCAGAGTGCTGTTCGCTGTCGCGCTGATGTGTGCGCCACCCGCAGAGGCGCGGGTCAAGAAGATCGTGATCGAGAAAAAGGTCTCGCCAGCATTTGATGGGCGGACGTTCGGCACTGCCGGGCAATACGAGACACTGACAGGCAAGGCCTACGGTGAGCTCGATCCGGCCGACCCGCACAACGCGAACATCACGGACATCAAGCTGGCGCTTCGTGGTCGATCGGGCAAGGTGGAGTACGTCGCCACATTTCAACTGGTCAAGCCGATCGATATGTCGCGCAGCAGCCGCCTGCTGTGGCACGACGTGCCGAATCGAGGGGGACGGATCACACTCGGCGCCGAACGCAACGACGGCGACATCGGCCTGAGCAGCGGCTGGCAAGGCGACGCGGCGGGAAGAACCGCACCTGCCGCCGACAACGATTACGTGGTCGTGCCGATCGCGCGCAACGCTGATGGGTCGCTGATCTCCGGTCAGATTCTCGGGCGCATTCTCAATGCCAGCGGTCCCGCGTCGCAGCCGATGTATGTCAGTGGCAATCCGGTGCCCTACCGACCGGCCAGCCTCGACACGATGAAGGCGACGTTGACCACGCATGCTTCGGAGTCGATCGATGGAAGGATCGGTGAGACGGCCACGATCCCGAGCAGCGAGTGGGCGTGGGCCCGGTGCAGCGCCGTTCGCCCCTTCCCTGGGGCGCCCGATCCGACGCAGATCTGCCTGAAGAACGGCTTCGATCCAAAGCTGCTCTACCAGGTCGTGTTCACGGCGCAGGATCCGCCGGTGCTCGGAATCGGCTTTGCGGCGTTTCGCGACCTGTCGTCGTTCTTCCGGACTGCGACCGCGGACGACGACGGCACGGCGAACCCGGTGGCGGGACAGGTGTCGTGGGTCAACGTCCGAGGCGTGTCGCAGTCCGGCAATTTCGTACGGGCGCTCCTCCAGCTCGGTTTCACGCAGGACGAAGCAAACCGCAAGGTCTACGACGGCGCGTGGCCGATCATTGCCGGTCGTCGGATCTCGATGAATTCGCGCTGGGCGATGCCTGACGGCGTGCTCAAGCTGTACGAGCCCGGGAGCGAGGGACCGCAGTGGTGGGCACCGTGGCCGGATACGCTACGCGGTCTGCCGGAGAGCGGCATTCTCGATCGGTGCACAGCCACCCGCACCTGCCCGAAGATTTTCGAACACTTCGGCGCGGCCGAAGTCTGGGGTCTGAAGCTGTCACCCGAGTGGGTCGGGACGTCAGGCGACAAGGACATTCCGCTGCCTCCGAACGTACGCCGCTACTACGTGGCCAGCACGCAGCACGGTGGCGGCCGCGGTGGCTTTTCCACCGAGTTGCTCGCGCCGCCCTCGTGCCCAAGTACCGGCTACGGTCAGGGCACCTTCGCAGCGAACCCGATGCCACAGGCGCAGACCGTCAACGCGCTGCGCTTCCACTTTCGCAACTGGGTGATGCACGACGTGGCGCCGCCGGACAGCCGCTGGCCGCGGATCAGCGACGGCACGCTGGTGGACGCCACCAAGGAGGCCATGGGCTTTCCGACCATCCCAGGCATTCCGCCCACGGCACCGACCGGACTCATCAATCCGATGATCGACTACGACTTCGGGCCAGGATTCAACAAGGTCGATGCGTCAGGTGTGCCGACGCTGGTTCCGCCTGTGGTGACGCACGTCGTGCCGATGAAGGTGGCGAGGGTCAACGCCGACGGCAATGAGATGGGCGGTGTGCCGGTCGTGCTGCTCGAAGCGCCGCTCGGCACGTATCTCGGCTGGAACATCACGATCGCGGGCTTTCACCAGGGGCAGATCTGCAACTATGCGGGCGGGATGATTCCGTTTGCGCGCACCAGAGCGGAGCGGACCGCCAGCGGTGACCCGCGCCTGTCGCTCGAAGAGCGCTATGGCTCTCACGAAGGCTACGTGCGTGCGGTCGAACAGGGGGCCGCGAAGGCCGTGGCCGAGGGCTTTCTGCTGAAGGCGGATGCCGATGCGCTGGTCAGGCAAGCGATCGCAGGCGATGTGTTGAAGCCCTAACCTGATCGCGGCTGGTCGCGCTTCACGCCAATGAACAGGGTGTGCTTCGGTCCGCCTTTCTTGAGCCTCGCGCGCACGCGCTCGACCGCGGTCTCGAACCCGTGGAAGCGAAGGCGCTGCTCGAATTTCCGGTCTTCCCACGCCGACCACACCACCAGTACGCCGCCTGGCGTCAGCGCATCGTACGACGCTTCGACGCCGCCATTGCCGTAGAGCCCTTCGTTCGCGATCGTCGTGAAGGCGGTTGGCCCGTTGTCCACGTCGAGCAGGATCGCGTCGAACCGGTTGCGGTTACCCCGCAGCACGAACCCGACATCATTGACGACGATCTTCACGCGACGATCGCGTAGCGGGTAACCGGCACACGCACCGAGCGGTCCTCGATTCCACTCGACGACCGCCGGCACCAGTTCGGCGACAGTCACGCTCGCGTCGGCGGAGAGTGCCGCCAGCGTCGCGGCGAGTGTAAAACCCATGCCGAGGCCACCGACGAGCACACGCGGCTGTGCCGCGTCTCGCAGATGCCGGCATCCGGCCGTGGCGAGCGTTTCCTCTGACCCGTGCATTCGGCTCGACATCAGCGTCCGGCGGTCGACGGAGATCAGGTACTCCGCGTCCTGCTTCGTCAAACGCATGACGCTGCCATCGTCGAGTGTGGTCTCTCCGAGCAGCTCCCACGCCTTCATCCGGTGAGAGTCTCGCCGACTTCCACGCTCAGGTCTACGGCAGTCGGGTGAAGATGAAGCTGCCGAGCGGCGTGACCCTTCCGCCTGGTGAGAGCGGCCACGTCGTGATCCGGAAGATCGGGACCTGGGGAATAGTGGCCTGATTGGGGGAGAAGAAAGTTCCGCCGCTGTCGGTGCCGGCATCGTACGGGTCGAGCTCCACGCGCCGCTCGTCGACCCACTGGCCGTTCTCGAACAGGGGCAACCCGGCGACACCGACGAACCAGTCGGGACTCGGCGCGATCATCGTGACCAGCGTGAAGAGCGGGAAGCGCTGACTGACCGTGATGTCCATTGAGACGGTGTCCGGCGACTTATCCACGGCGGGTCCAATGCTGAGCGTCTCTGCGGTACCAGCCGCAATCGCGTCCTGGATCTCTCGATCGAGCGGGTTGACACGGCCCAGTTCGGCCATTTCACGAATCCCCTGGCTGGCTGTCGCGCCTGCCCGCCAGAACGTCACCGACGCATTGTGGTTGCCTCCCACGAGTCTCGAGAAGTGGGCGCTACCGGGAATATCGTCGGGGTGCGTCGCCGGGCTCCAGCGCGCCTGAAACGTGACGCGATAACGCGCGTTTTCTGGCTGCGGCGGTGGCGGCGGCGCAGGGGCCGGAGGTGGCGTCTCCGGGTTGACCGGCGGCGCATTCGGGGCCATGGGTGCTGGCATGGGGTCGTCAGGAATCTCGGGCGCCGACGGGTTGTTGCACGCCGTGGCGATCACGGCGATGAGGAGGGCCAGGCAGGTCAAGGATCGTGGGAGTCTCAGCATGGTCGCCTCATGTTGGATGCCGCCGCTACGTCTGGGTTACGGCTGTTGGCCCAGATTGGATTGTCCCGCGCCCAGGGTCCTGCGAAGGCAAACCGCCGCTTGGCTCGGGGGCCTACTGGCGGGCGCGCACGTCGCTGACGATGGGGACTCTGAAGTCGAGCGACCGACCGTTCCGGAGCACCCGGAGTGTGGCGGTTGATCCGATTCGTGCGTCGGCGACCAGTCGATAGAGTTGCGAGGGATCAGTGATTGGCGTGTTGTTGAAGCGGACGATGACGTCGCCCGCGCGAACGCCCGCTTCGTACGCTTCGGAATCGCGCCGCATCCGCATGACCACCGCGCCACTCGTGTCTGTTGCGCCAATCTCGCGCGCGTACTGTGGGCTGAGGCTGTCGATGCTGAGGATGCCGCCGATGGTGCCACGACGGACCTCGCCGAACTTCATGAGGTCGTCGACGACGTGGCGTGCCAGGTTGCTGGGCACGGCGAAGCCGATGCCCTGGTACCCGCCGCTCTGGCTGAAGATGCCGGTGTTGATGCCGACCAGTTCGCCACGGATGTTGATGAGCGCCCCGCCTGAATTGCCTGGATTGATGGCGGCGTCGGTCTGAATGAAGTCCTCATAGTCGGCGAAGCCGACATTGGCGCGTCCGGTCGCACTGACAATGCCGGCCGTGACGGTCTGACTCAGTTGAAACGGGCTGCCGATGGCGAGCACCCATTCGCCCACCTGCAGCTTGCTGGAGTCGCCCCACGACAAGGCGGGCAATCCTTTCACGTCAATTTTAATGAGCGCGATATCGGTCGCCGGGTCCGTACCGATCAACGTTCCCGGCACTTCGCGCTTGTCCGCGAGCGCCACGGTAATTTCGCGCACGTTGTCGCCGACGACGTGGTTATTCGTGACGACGAAGCCGTCGGCGGAGACGAGTACGCCAGAGCCCAGGCTGAGCGACCGTCGGTCGCGCGCGCCAAACGGATCCTGATCGCCGAAGAAGTATTGAAAGAACGGATCGTTGCCGAAAGGCGAATTCGAACGTCGAACCACCTGCACCGATGAAATGTTGGCGACGCCTTTGACGCCCTGAGCCGCCACCCGCGTGAAATCGATCGCGCCCGCGGGCAGTACCGGAGCTGATGGCGGAGGAGTGGCCGGGCGTGGTGCGGCGCTGGTCGATTGTTCGAATTCGAGGCTTGGTGCGGTGGCCGCGCTCGAATCGTCGACCAGCCGCATGCGTCCGGTGATGACGAGGCCACCAACGAAGCCGGCGACGATGAGCACGAGGGGGAGGAACAGTCGGCGAATCATGACGGATTCAACGCTGGCGATCGTAGCACGCCGGCCGGAAGCAGGGCCACTATGTGCTACGATTGCAAGGATATACGGACACATTATGGGCGTATCTGTTCAAGCCAAACGACTCCGCAAGGGCCAATTGATCAAGGTCGGTAACGACCTGTTTCGCATTCTCGAGCTGCACCACCTGACGCCGGGCAATCTGCGCGCGCACGTCCAGTGCAAGATGCGCAATATCCGGACGCACATGCTCGCCGACACCAAGTGGCGGTCGGAAGAAGACATCGAGCGGGCGACGCTGGATGAACGCGAGATGCAGTATCTCTACAACGACGCCGACACGTTCTATTTCATGGACACGACGTCGTTCGAACAGATTCAGATCACGCGCGAAGCGATGGGCGACTCGAAGGACTACATCATTCCTGACGCGGTCATTCGCGTCGAGTTCTACGAGGAAGAGCCGGTCGGCATCGAACTGCCCGCCACGGTCGATCTGGTCGTGAAGGAAACGACGCCAGGGATCAAGGGCGCCACAGCCAGCGCCCAGGTCAAGCCGGCCACGCTCGAAACCGGGCTTGTCGTTTCGGTACCGTCGTTCATCAACGAGGGCGACAAGGTGCGGGTCAACACCGAGACCGGGGATTACCAGTCAAGGGCATAGCCCACTGCAATGACGAAGTACGCGGAAAGCATTTTCGAATTTCCAATCGGGCACGGGCGATGAATTTCGCGCAGTCGTCCTTCGCAGCTTCGTCCTTCGACATTTCAGAGATCCGCTGATGGAAGTCGCGCGCAAGCAGCCCGACCGCGGCTGGATTGAGGTCGTCGTCGGCAGCATGTACAGCGGCAAGAGCGAAGAGCTGATCCGCCGGTTGCGTCGGGCGCAGATCGCCAGGCAGAAGGTCCAGATCTTCAAGCCGCTCATCGACGATCGCTACAGCGCCGATCACATCGTGTCGCACAGCGACATGCGGATCGCGTCTGAAAACGTGCGCACCTCGGATGAACTCGTGGCGAAGGTCCTGCCAGAGACCGAAGTCGTGGGCATCGACGAGGGACAGTTCTTCGATCAGAACCTGCCAGCGGCCTGCAACACCCTCGCTGACCGTGGCAAACGCGTCATTGTGGCCGGGCTCGACCAGGACTACCTCGGTCGTCCGTTCGAACCGATGCCGCAATTGCTGGCGATCGCCGAGTACATCACCAAGACCCTGGCGATCTGTGTCGTCTGCGGCGACCCCGCGAATCACACGCAGCGCCTCGTGGCCAGCAGCGACCGGGTCCTTGTCGGCGCCTCGGGCATGTACGAGGCGCGCTGCCGGCATTGTTTCGATCCGACGCTGGCCGCCCCGAACACCACCCGCTAGCGGGAAATTTCGTAGAATCGCCCGGTGGACGTCGTCACCGGCACCCTGGTCCTGCTTGGCGCAGGATTCCTCACGGCCAATCTGCGCCTGGCGGTGGAACTGCTGCGGTTTCGACGGAGAAACCGAGGCGCGCTGCTGACATGGACCGGCCCACCGCCTCCGTACTACGGCCTGACTCTGGCCCTTGGGCTCGCCACCGGCCTGCTCATTGCCTTCAAAGTGCTGGTGAAAAACTATCAGGTGTTCGGCGAGAGCATGATGTTTGTCTACTTCGGCTACCTGGTACCGTTCAGCCGCAGGATTTCGCGAGGCTTCTACGAGGAGGGCATCTGGTCCGACTCCGGCTTCATCCCGTACAACGAAGTGGGGGGATTGAGCTGGCGCGAGGGCGAGCACTCGGTCTCGCTGATCGTGATCTCGCGTCTCAAGAACCTGGCCCGCAGGCTGTCGGTGCCGGCGCAGCACTATGCTGCTGCGCGCCGGCTGCTCAGGGATAAAATCGGCGAGCACGAAATCCACTTCGAAGGCACCGGTCTCGACCTGGGTGCCCACGATGAACGGGACGAAGCGTAAAATCCAGCAACCGACATCATTCAGCGTCCAGACCGTTGCCACCGTCTCCAGCCCTCTCCTTCGTCATCCCGATGTACAACTCGGCCGCAACGATTGCGGCCGTGGTGCGCGACATCGAGAGCCTCTCCATACCGGGCGGCCATGAGATCGTGCTCGTGCACGACAACGGCGGTGACAACACCATGGCCGTGTGTGCGGAGTTGCTGCGAACAGCGCGCGTGCCGATCACCGTGGTTGATCACGCGCGGAACTTCGGTGAACACAATGCCGTGCTCACGGGGTGGCGGCACGCCAATGGCCAGCACATCGTCAATCTGGATGACGATGGACAGAATCCGCCGCGAGAGGCGAAGAGGCTCTGGGAGCACGCCGTCGCGACCGGCATGGATGTGGTGTTCGGCCACTACGACGTCAAGCAGCACGATGCCTGGCGGAATGTCGGCAGTTGGTTCACCAACAAGATGACCGACTGGGCGCTGGACAAGCCGCAGGGCTTTTATCTCTCGAGCTTCCGCTGCGTGAGCCGGTTTGTGGCGCAACAGGTGATCGATTACGCGGGGCCCTATCCCTATATCGACGGACTGCTGCTCCAGGTGACACAGCGCATCGACTCGATCAAGGTCGAACATGTCGCCCGTCAGGCGGGGGCGAGTGGCTATACGCTGCGACGCCTGATCTCGCTGTGGCTCAGTGCGTGGATCAACTTCTCGGTGCTGCCGCTTCGGCTGGCGACGCTCGCCGGCCTGATGACCGCTGCGCTCGGGTTGATCGCGTTCGTCGTCGTCCTGGCGCTGTGGTACTCGAATCGTGGCCCCAGCTATGGCTTCGGCTGGCTGATGGCGGCGTTCCTGATGTTCTCGGGCACGCAGCTGGTGATGCTCGGCCTGATTGGCGAATACCTCGGCCGGATGTTCCTCGCCGTGAATCAGCGGCCGCAGTCGGTGGTGCGTTCGGTGCGGCGATCGGAGGAGAGTTAGAGACTACGAACTAGGAATGGCGAATTCTAGCGGCCGAGGCCGAAGAGTGTGCCGGCGAGACCGTAGCCCGATGCCGTGGGATCGGCGAGCCATACCGGCGGGGTCAGCCACACGAACGCAAGGATGGCGATCACCCAGATGTCGTAGGGAATGGTCGTGCGCTCGTCGGTCCAGAAGAAGGCGCGGTTGAAAGCGCCCGAGAGCCCCTCGTGCGACGGCATCGGTCGATCGTTGAGGACCAGGTAGGTCAGGTAGATCCGGTTGGCCACCGCCAGCACCGACAGCACAAGGATGACCCACAGCACCCCGGCGAAGCGGTTCGTGAAGGCACCGATCATGAACAGTACGATGCGCTCGGGCCGCTCCATGAAGCCGACCTTGCATTTCTTGATGAGCGACTCGGCCCGGGCGCGCGCATAGCTGGTCATGATCGAGAAGATCAGCGTCAACGATGCCACCAGCACATAGTCGGTGCGGCCCATCTTCGAGTAGAGCAGAATCAACCCCGTGATGAGCGCCAGGTCAGAGAAGCGGTCGAGCGTGGAGTCCCAGAAGGCGCCAAAGCGCGACTCGAGGTGTAGCTTGAACGCGACCTTGCCGTCGATGAAGTCGAAGATGTTGGCAACGATCATCACGACGCCGGCCAAGACGAAGCGTTGTCTCGCCAGGGCCCACGCCGCACCGACGTTGATAATCACGCCGATCAGCGTCAGCACGTTCGGGTGAATGCGCAGCGCCACGCAGACGGCGATGATCGCGTTCAACGGAAACCAGCAGATCGTACCGATGATGCCGGTAAAGGTCAGCCGTGAGCGGGACGACGCCACGCCCTTCGAAGTTGCAGGCACGGGCACGGGGATGGTTGAGGAATCAGGCACGAAGCGAAACGCGTCATAGTAGCGTATGCCCATCGGGGAACTCAAGGAGCAGATCGCGCGCCTGCCGGAGCAGCCTGGCGTCTATCTGTACTTCAACGCGGCGGGCGACACGATCTACGTCGGCAAGGCCCGTGTGCTCCGCGACCGCGTGCGCAACTACCTGGGCGCGTACGGCACCGGGCCCAAGACCGACGCATTGCTCGACGATATCGTCAGACTCGACGTCATCGTCACCGACTCGGTGGTCGAGGCGCTGGCGCTCGAGAACAACC
>CADEEX010000126.1:4112-10523 GCA_902826465.1 uncultured Acidobacteriota bacterium | reverse complement strand
GTGTCGACCGACTACGACACCGCCGACCGGTTGTACTTCCAGCCGCTCACGTTCGAAGACGTGATGGCGGTGATCGAAACCGAACGCAAGGGCGGCGGCGAGGTGTCGTGCCTGGTGCAGTTCGGCGGCCAGACGCCGCTGAAGCTGGCGCTCGGCCTGCAGGAGGCCGGTGTCAGGATTCTCGGCACGTCGCCAGATTCGATCGACCTGGCGGAAGATCGCAAGCGCTTCTCGGCGCTGCTGGCCGAGCTGAACATCACGCAGCCCGCAAGCGGCACGGCCGTCTCGAAGGAAGAAGCGCGAGAGATCGCGACCAGGATCAGCTTCCCTGTGGTCGTACGCCCCTCGTACGTCCTTGGCGGCCGCGGCATGGCCATCGTCTACGACATGGCCACGCTCGACCGTTACATGACGCAGGCCGTGGACGCATCACCGGAGCATCCGATTCTCATCGACAAGTTCCTCGAAGACGCGTTCGAATTCGACGTCGATGCCGTGGCCGACAAGACCGGCGCCGTCATCATCGGCGGCATCATGGAGCACATCGAGGAAGCCGGCATTCACTCGGGCGACAGCTCGTGTGTGGTACCGCCGTTCATCTGTCCGGAGCGTCATCTCACGACCATTCGCGACTACACGCGCCGCATTGCGCGCGCGCTGAAGGTCGAGGGGCTCATGAACGTGCAGTACGCCACGAAAGACGATGTCGTGTACGTGCTCGAAGTGAACCCGCGTGCATCGCGCACGGTGCCCTATCTGTCGAAGGCCACTGGCGTATCGCTGGCCAAGGTCGCCGCCAAGGTGATGGCCGGTCGAACGCTGGCCGACCTCGGTGTGCACCACGACCTCGAAGCCGCCGGCGTGTTCGTGAAGAGCCCGGTGTTCCCGTTCGTCCGCTTCCCCGGCGTCGACACCATTCTCGGACCCGAGATGAAGTCGACCGGCGAGGTGATGGGCGGGGCGAGCACGTTCGGTGTCGCCTTCAACAAGGCGCAGCTGGCCGTGGGGCAGCGGTTACCCGAGCACGGCACGGCGTTCGTGAGCGTCAATAACGACGACAAGGCCAACCTGGTACCGATTGCTCGCGACCTCGCGGCGCTCGGATTCCGGCTGCTGGCCACGCGCGGCACGGCCGTCTACCTGCGCGCCTACGGTCTCGAGGTCGACGTGGTCTTCAAGGTGAACGAAGGGCGGCCGAACGTCGCCGACGAAGTCGTGAACAAGAAGATCGATCTCATTGTGAACACCCCGCTCGGCCGCGAGTCGTTCTTCGACGACCGCGCCGTCCGGCGCGCGGCGATGATGCACGGCGTACCGTGTATCACCACGCTGACCGGCGCCGCCGCTGCGGTATCGGCCATCCGCGCCATGCGGGAAGAGGGTGTCTCCGTACGGGCGCTGCAGGACTACCACGCAGGAATTACCGCCGGCCGCGCCTAGCGTCCGCGCAGTTTCTGCAACTGCCGTCCCTCTGCCTGCCACGGAGGCACAGAGGCACAGAGCTTCTAAAGTGCACGAGCTCTATGAGTTACCGGACTCTGTGTCTCGGTGTCTCTGTGGCGTGACGATGTGTCGTTCGATTTGCACTGGACTCCCGCGTGCGGATCATCGCGGCGATTCCGGCCTGTGGGCTGCTCTGCGGTTGCGCCATGGGCGTCGCCTGGCCTGAACTTCCAATCTCTCTCCTCATTACGCTCCTTCTGATCGCGTTTGCGGTCGCGGCAGGTGGCGTGGCGTGTGGCGCCACCGCCTTCATCGTGGCCAGTGTTGCCGTTGGGGCGACGGCGGCCGGCGTGGTGCTCGCCGAGCGTGCCTGGGAACAGGCGTGGCGGTCGTCGCTCCGCATGGCCTTCGAATCGATCGCGCACGATGAACGCCAGGCGCTGCTGCGCCGTGGCTTCTCGCCGCCCGCAGACGACCGCATCGCCGTGGTGCTGGTGGGTGTGCTGCGCGACGACGCCGCGCTGACCGACGATGGTGGGGTGTCGCTGCGCGTCGGCGTCCGCGCCGTCGGCAGAGCCGCGTCGTCTGCTGCCGACCCGGCGGCGAACCCGGTCAGCGGCGATGTCTCTCTGACGGTTGTCGGCGACCTGGGGTCGGCACACAGAGGGGAATGGCGGCGGGGGCGGATGATTCGCGCGCACGCTCAGCTGCGGCGACCGTCACGGTACCTCGATCCCGGAGTCGCCGATTCGGAACGTGCCCTCGCCAGGCGCGGTCTCTCGCTGGTCGGCACCGTGAAGAGTGCGGGGCTCGTTGACGTTGTCGCACGCGGCAGCTGGTACAGCGAAGCCACCGCGTCAGTCCGCGCCTTTTCCCGTCTGGCAATCGACAGGGCCGTGGGTCGCTGGAGCCAGCCGGCCGCCGCCATCGTCACGGCGATCGTGATCGGCGATCGCACCGGCCTCGATGCAGATGTTCAGCGACGCCTCCAGGAGGCCGGCACGTATCACGTGATCGCGATTTCCGGGGGGAACATCGCGATCCTGGCGGGGATGGCCGTGGCCGTCTTCCGCCTGGCCGGCCTCCTGGGGCGGACGGCGATGGTGTCGGCCATTGCCGGTTTGTTGGCGTACGGGTCGCTCGTGAGCGGTGGGGCGTCAGTCGACCGCGCCACGTTCATGGCCGTGGTCTACTTCGCCGGCCGCGCCCTCGATCTGCGCGGGCCTCCGTTCAATACGCTGGCACTCGTCGCCGGCGCGCTTGTCGTCGTCAATCCGCTGGCAGTGGCCGACCCCGCGTTCCTGCTCACGTTCGGCGCGTCGACGGCCATCATGATTGCCAGCCAGGCGCCGCCGCCCACAGGCGCGGACCATGTCGGCTGGCGGCTGCTGCGGCCAGTCGCGGCGCTCGGCCTCGCGTCGCTGGCGGCCGAAGTCGTGCTGTTTCCGATCAGCGCCACGATCTTCTCGCGTGTCACCGTTGCCGGTCTGCTGCTGAACTTTGCCGCCATCCCCTTGATGGCGGTCGCGCAGATTGCCGGCATGCTCGTCGTGCCGCTGTTCCTGTGCAGCGCCTCTGCGGCCACTGCGGTGGGTGCGGTGGCGGCGCTTGGCGCCGAAGGACTCGTGCGGACCGCGCGTTTGGTCGACGTGGTGCCTCAGGTCACCTGGCGCGTCGCCGCGCCTGCGGCGCTCGCTGTCGCTCTCTACTACGCGACACTCGCGACGTGGTGGGTGTTGCGCGATCGACGTCTGCGATTCAGCGGAACGGCTGAAGCGCCTGCGGCCCGGGTCTTCCGCCGCGGCGCGGCAACGCTCGCCATCGCCGCTGCGGCGTGGATCCTGATCGAGCCGTCGACCTGGTGGTCGGCTGGTGGCGACGGCCGGCTTCACGTCACGTTCATCGATGTCGGGCAGGGCGACTCGGCGCTGGTCCGTTTTCCGAACGGCCAGTCGCTGCTCGTGGATGCGGGCGGGGGTTCGTCCACCTCGTCGTTCGACGTCGGGGAGCGGGTGGTCGGCCAGGTGCTGCGGACGCTGGGGGTGCGCCGTCTCGACATGCTCGTGCTGACCCATGGCGATCGCGACCACCTTGGGGGGGCCGTCTCTGTCGTGCGCGAGTTCCGTCCGACCGATGTGTGGGAAGGCATCCCGGTGCCCTCGTCTCTGGCGTTGCAGGAGGTGCGGAGCGAGACACTGCGCGCGCGCGGTCGGTGGACGCAGGTGCAGACCGCAGACGAAACGTTGGTCGGCGAGGTGCGTGTGGTTGTCCTGCACCCCGGGCCCGCAGAGTGGGAGCGGCAGGACGTGCGCAACGACGACTCCATCGTCGTCGAACTGCGCTGGCGCGACGTGTCCATCGTGCTCACCGGCGACGTCGGCCGCGAGGTCGAGGGAGAGATCGCTGCCGGCTTCGAACCTGCGCCGCTCCGTGTGATCAAGGTGCCGCATCACGGCAGCCTCACCTCGAGTTCGGGGGCGTTCCTCGAGCAGCTGCGACCTCAGATCGCAGTAATCAGTGTCGGCCGCAGCAATACGTTCGGCCATCCCGCGCCAGCCGTCGTGAAGCGATACGACGAAATCGGGGCTGCGGTGTACCGCACCGACCGCGACGGCGCGATCACGATCGATACCGATGGCACGACGCTCAACGTCCGAACGTTCGTCGAACTGAGGCACAGACCGCAGTTCATTCACCTGAGCGTCGAACGGATGAACTGGCCAATCTGAGTCACATCACGGAGCGAATCATAGGGTGCTGCATTCGCGTCCATCGGGAGCTGGGACCAGGATTGATCGAAGGCATCTATCAACGTGCCTTGGAGATCGAACTCGTTGATGCCAGGATCAGCTTCGAACGCGAGTATCCGATTACCGTCAGGTACAAGGGGCAGGCGCTCTGTCTGCAGCGGCTCGACTTCGTCATCGAGCGAAAAGTTGTCGTGGAGTTGAAGGCGGTCGATCGACTGGCCCCTGTTCACCAGGCGCAGATCCTGAGCTACCTTCGAGCCTCCCGCCTGCGGCTCGGGCTCCTGGTCAATTTCAATTCCCCCGTCCTGCGCGCTGGGCTCAAGAGAGTTGTCCTGTGAGATAGGTCTCTGTGCCTCCGTGTCTCTGTGGCTTTGTGCTATTCCTGTTTCACACGCTGCCACTCCGCCTCGAGTTCGTCGAGGCTCATCTCCGTCATCTTTCGTTCACGGGCCTCGATGCGTTTCTCCATCGTCGTGAACCGCTTGGTGAACTTGTCGTTCGCCTTCCTGAGCGCGGTCTCCGGTTCGACGCCGAGCTTGCGCGACAGATTGGCAACGGCAAACAGCAGGTCGCCCATCTCTTCTTCGAGCCGCTCGGTAGACACCGCTTCGGGCACCTCCACCACTTCGGCGATCTCTTCGACCTCTTCGCGCATCTTGTCGACGACGTCGGCGGCACGGAGCCAGTCGAATCCAACCGAGGCCGCGCGCGCGCTGATGTGCTGAGCGCGGAGCAGCGCCGGCAGCGCCACGGGGAGGCCGCTCAGCAGCGTCTGCGCCTTCTTGGCGCTCCCGCGCTCGGTGCTCTTGATCTCTTCCCACCGCGTGCGGACCTGATCCGCCGTGTCGAGCGCCGCCTCGCCGGCGTCGCGCCCGAACACATGGGGGTGGCGGCGAATCAGCTTGTCGGCAATCGCCCGGATCGAATCGGCGATTGAGAAGTGCCCGGCCTCTTCTTCGAGCCGCGCCAGGAAGACCGCCTGGAGCAGGAAGTCGCCCAGCTCTTCGCGCAGCGCCTGGTGATCGTGGTGGTCGATCGCCTCGAGCACCTCGTAGGTTTCTTCGAGCACGTACTTCTTCAGCGTATCGATGGTCTGCTCACGGTCCCACGGACACCCGTCCGGCGCCCGCAGCCGCGCCATGATGTCCACCAACC
This sequence comes from uncultured Acidobacteriota bacterium, assembly GCA_902826465.1. Lineage (GTDB taxonomy): Bacteria > Acidobacteriota > Vicinamibacteria > Vicinamibacterales > CAVVIG01 > CADEEX01. Next base: position 5,175 of record CADEEX010000126.1, on the reverse strand, counting down.
GCACGAATTCGCTGGCCGCGTCACTCATCCCTGTAGTCTCTCATTCCCGAGCCCCGAGCCCCGAGCCCCGAGCCCCGTCCCTGTTTCTGATAATCTCGTCCTTCCCATGTCCGAGCTTCCGTTCACCGCGTTTGTCATCTCCCTCGCCAGTTCGGCGGCGATCCATTTCGGCGACCTGCCCGACCCGAACACCGGCGAAACGTCTCCGGTCAATCTCGAGGGCGCGGCGCAGATGATTGCGATTCTGTCGTTGCTCGAAACCAAGACCAAGGGCAACCTGACGGTCGAAGAGCGACAGATTCTGGAGCAGGTGCTATATGAGCTCCGCATGCGCTTTGTGCAGGCGGTCGGGCCGTCGGGCGATGAACGGACATTGATTATTGAGCCTTAGAGTTACCGTGCTCGGCAGCGGCACGTCGCACGGCGTGCCGATGATCGGCTGCGACTGCGACGTGTGCCAGTCGTCCGATCCGCGCGACCGCCGAAGCCGTCCATCCATTCTGATCGACCTGCATCCCGGCGCCGACCCGTTGCCGGCGCGCACGCCCGCCGACCATCGCACGGCGCGGCACGTGCTGGTGGACACCTCGAGCGACCTGCGTGCCCAGGCGCTCACGCACAACATCAGGCGCCTCGACGCGATTCTGTTCACGCACAGCCACGCCGATCACATCTTCGGCCTCGACGAAGTGCGCCGCTACAACGGCCTCCAGAGGGAAGCCGTGCCGTGCTATGCGGACAGCCACACCTCGCGCGATCTGCGGCGGACCTTCGCCTATATCTTCGAGAAGTCGTCGCTCCCTGGCGGTGGGGTGCCGCAGGTGGACCTGTCGCTCATCGCCGGCCCGTTCTGCCTGGGTGGACACGAGTTCGTCCCGGTGCCGGTGCTCCACGGCCATCGGCTGATCCTTGGGTTCCGGGTGGGCCGATTTGCGTATCTGACCGACTGCAGTGAAATTCCGGAGGCGTCGTGGCCGCTGCTCGAAGGCGTGGACACGCTGGTGCTCGATGCCCTTCGCGAGAAGAAGCATCCCACCCACTTCAACGTCACTGATGCGCTCGA
>CADEEX010000126.1:0-4012 GCA_902826465.1 uncultured Acidobacteriota bacterium | reverse complement strand
ATGACGTTCGACCCGCATCCGCCGCGGGTGGTGCGCCCCGACAAGGCGCCGCCGCTGCTGATGACCAAGAGGCAGAAGCTCGAGGCGATTGCCGCGGCCGGGGTCCAGGGCGCCGCCATCGTGCGTTTCACGCACGAACTGTCCCGATGGGAGCCTGAACACTTCGTGCAGACGGTGCTGGTCGACTGGCTGCGCGTGTCGGAAGTGTGGGTGGGCGCGAATTTCCTGTTCGGGCGCGAACGGGCCGGCAATTTCACCATGCTCCGCGCCCTGGGCGCGCAGTACGGCTTCAAGGCCGAAAAGATCGACCCGGTGCGCTACAAGGATTTTGTCGTCTCGAGCACGCGCATCCGGCGGCTGGTCAGCGAAGCGAGGCTCGATGAAGCCGGCGCGCTGCTCGGGCACCAGTACGCGATCGACGGCGTCATCGTGAAGGGCGCGCAGCGGGGACGCACCATCGGGTTCCCGACCGCCAATCTGGAGACCGAAAACGAACTACTGCCGCCGAACGGGGTGTACGCGACCACCATGACGATTGGCGGCGTGATTCATGCGTCGGTGACCAACGTCGGCGTGCGCCCCACGGTGGATCCATCAGGACGGGTGACCGTGGAGACGCACGTGTTCGACCTCGACCGCGACCTCTATGGCCAGGCCGTGCGGCTTGGCTTCGTCCAGCGCCTGCGCGACGAGCGGGCCTTTGAATCGCTCGACGCCCTCAAAGCGCAGATTGCGGCCGACAGCACCAGGGCCCGGGTGCTGTTCGATCGCCTTTCACTGTAAAATCTCGCGCGTGGCCTCACACGACTTCTTCTTCGCGCTCGAAGTATCGAGCCAGGGTGCGCCGGCGGCGCTGGTTGACGATCTGGCGCAACAGATCTTCAAGTTCGTCGGCTGTGCCAAAACCTCGATTCCGGCGATGACCGAAGCGCTCGAGCGCGCCGTCGAGAAGACCGATGCGGTCGGCGTTCGGCGCTGCGACGTGCAGTTCCGTGCTCACGCCGGCAAGCTCGACATCATGATCTCGTCGAATGGCGGCCGGATCTTCCAGGAAACCATCTACCTCTCCTGAGTCCGTTCCCCGTGCGCCTTCGCCTGTACAACACGCTCACGCGTTCAGAGGAAGAGTTTCTTCCCGGCCCAGACGACTCCGTCCGCATGTACACCTGCGGCCTCACGGTGTATGCGCGCGGTCATGTCGGCAACTTCCGCACCTTCATCTGTGTGGACGTGCTGCGGCGCACGCTGCGCCACCTGCTCGGCTATCACGTGCGCCACGTGATGAACTTCACCGACGTGGACGACCGGACGATCGTCGGCGCACAGCAGGCCGGCATGGATCTCCGGGCCTACACCGACCAGTACATCGCGATGTTCCGGCAGGACGCGCAGGCCCTTGGCCTCGAGCAGGTCGAGGAGACCCCGCGTGCCACCGACCCGGAAAACATCCAGGCGATGGCCGACATGATTGCCGCGCTCGGCAGGAACGGCCACACCTACGAGAGCGACGGGTCGATCTACTTCAAGATTTCGACGCTGCCGGAGTACGGCAAGCTCGCGCATCTCGATCACGAGGGGATGCAGGCCGGGGCGCGGGTCGATTCGGACAACTACGCCAAGGAAGACGCCCGCGATTTCGTGTTGTGGAAAGCGACCAAGCCCGACGAGCCGACCTGGCACGAGGTGAATCCTCCCGGCCGTCCGGGCTGGCATCTCGAGTGCTCGGCGATGGCACTGCGGCTGCTGGGCGAATCGCCGATCGACATTCACACCGGCGGCATCGACCTGATCTTCCCGCATCACGAGAACGAGATCGCGCAGAGCGAAGGGGCCACCGGCAAGCCGTTTTCGCGCTTCTGGATGCACGTCGAATATCTGCTCGTCGACGAGCAGAAGATGTCGAAGTCGCTCGGCAACACCTACACCGTGCCGGATCTTGTCGCCAAGGGCGTGCGGCCGTCGGCGGTGCGCGCGCTGCTGATGTCGGCGCACTACCGCAAGCAGTTGAACTTCACCTGGGCGAGCCTGGCGCAGATGGAAGAGGCGTTGACGCGCCTCACCGACTGCCTCGCCCGTGTCGACGCCGTCGTGGTCGACGGCAGCCACACCGCGATCGCCGCCCGCGTTGAGCAGGCGTCGAAGGAATTCGCCGAGGCGATCCTCAGCGACCTGAACACCGCTGCGGCGTTCGCCGCGATGTTCGAGCTGGTGCGTGCCTTGAACTCGGCCGTCGACGCCGGGCAGCTGGGCAAGGGCGACATCCCCGGCATTCGCGCCGCCTTCGACGGCTTCGACCGTGTGCTCGGCATCCTGTCGTTGCGCCGGTTGGAAGACGAGCGGCCGCCCGTGCCGGTCGCTGAGATCGAACAGTTGATCGAGGCCCGCCACGCCGCCCGTCGTCGCCGCGATTTCGCCGAGAGCGACCGCATCCGCGACGGCCTCGCCGCACGTGGCATCGTGCTCGAAGACTCCGCTACGGGAACACGCTGGAAGATCAAGTAAGGCTCAGGGCTTAAGTCTTAAGGCTTACGGCCAGGCCACAGAGACACAGAGACACAGAGACACAGAGTTCACTTCTTCCACTCAGGCTGAGCCCCAAAGATCTCTGTGCCTTCGTGTCTCCGTGGCCGGTCGTGTCTGGGTCGGCGTCTGCGTGGCAGTGTTGTCGGCCCTTGATTTGCTTCTCAGCGGGACGTGTCCGATGCACGTCAACACCTGGGAAGATCAGGCGAAGATCTGGCGTGCGCTGAGCTCGAGCGACGGGGGTACGCAGTGGTTGCGCGCCGCTACCGCCGGCGGGGTGGCGAAATCGACATCATCGCCCGCGACGGACCAACCATTGTGTTTGTCGAAGTGAAGACGCGCAGTGGTCGCGATTTCGGCGGCGGGGGCGACGCCGTGGGCCCGTTCAAGCGGCGACGCCTGGCGGCGATTGCGCTCGATTTCCTGGCCCGGCATCGCCTGACGGAGGCGCCGTGCCGGTTCGACGTGGTCGCCATCGAGCTGGTGGACGACGAGCCCAGAATTGAACTCTTTCAGAACGCCTTCGACGTGGAGTAAATTGGGCGCTCCCATTCCCCTTGCCTGAGCTGCGTAAAGACCCCGTCACCGGTCGCTGGGTCATCATCTCGACTGACCGCCGTAAACGTCCCAACGACTTCCGCCTCGAGCGCGCGAGCGTGATCGGTGCCGATCATTGTCCGTTCTGCCACGGGAACGAGTCGATGACACCGCACGAGGTGCTGGCGTTCAGAAGCGGCAGCCCGTCGAACGGTCCCGGCTGGGACCTGCGCGTCGTGCCGAACAAGTTTCCGGCGCTGCAGGTGGAAGGGAATCTCGATCGCGAAGGCGAGGGGCTGTTCGACCGCATGAACGGCATTGGCGCACACGAGGTGATCATCGAGACGCCCGAGCATTCCAAGCTCCTCGCCACCATGACCGAACTCGAGATCGAGCGGGTGCTCTGGGCCTACCGCGAGCGCATTGTCGATCTGAAGCGCGACATCCGCTTCCGCTACATCCTCGTGTTCAAGAACCATGGTGCCGCCGCCGGCGCCACGCTCGAACACTCGCACTCGCAGCTGATTGCGCTGCCGATCGTGCCCGACTTCGTGCGCGAAGAGATTGACGGCGCCAAGCGGCATTTCAAGGCGAAGGAGCGCTGCGTCTTCTGCGACATCATCCGGCAGGAAGTGGCGGCGGGGAAGCGCGTCATCCACGAGAATGCCGACGTGGTCGCCATTTCACCGTATGCGTCGCGCTTTCCGTTCGAGACGTGGCTGTTGCCGCGGCAGCATGGGTCGCGGTTCGAGGATGCGCCGCGGCAGGTCTACGAGAACCTGGCGCGCATGCTGAAGGTGGTGCTGACGCGGATGAACCAGGCGCTCGAGTCGCCGCCGTTCAACCTGATCATCCACAACTCGCCGTTTTCGGAAGACGTCGGCGCGTTCTACCACTGGCATGTGGAGCTGATGCCGAAGCTCACACGTACGGCCGGCTTCGAGTGGGGCAC
>CADEEX010000125.1:5030-10564 GCA_902826465.1 uncultured Acidobacteriota bacterium | reverse complement strand
ACCATGTCACTCGCAGGGACGCAGTCGCGCGCCACCGGACGTAAGGCTGGTCGTTCTAACCGCCGGTTGAATCCGCAACTTGCTCGGGAAATCGAAGTGACCGGGGCGGGGATCGAACCCGCGGCCCGCGCATTAAAAGTGCGCTGCTCTACCACTGAGCTACCCGGTCGCGTGGGGGGACCCCAGTGTAGCAGTCTCGTCGCCGTCTCCGAAAGCCGGCGTCCGGCCTTGGCATGCTCACCCGGTCACCACCTCGAGCCCTCGCTCACCCCGTCGCACGCGCTCGACGACATCCACCAGCGTCTCGACGCTGCACGGCTTCCCGATGAAGGCCGCGCACCCGACCGTGCGCGCCCGTCGCCGGTTCGCCCCGTCCGGACGGATCTTCGACGTGACGATCACCACCGGCACATGGGCGTGCAGTTGGCGGACGCGCTCGATCAGCATCCAGGCGTCGGCGGGTTGCGGCACCAACTCGATCACGAGCGCGGTCGGCGGATGCCAGGCCGCGAACCCCTCGAGCACGGCAGAAGCCTCATCGGCAATCTCGGTGCGCAGTCCCGCTGCCTGGAGCGCCTCGACGTAGAGGTCGCGCACGATGCCGCGAGGGTGCACCAGGCACACAGTGGGACGAGCCGACTCCGCCGGTATCACTGGCTCGCCAACGATCCGCGCATGCGCGGCAGGCTGTCGGGATAGTGCCGTTGCACGAACGCGATCAGCTGTTCGCGAATCTCGCACCGAAGATCCCAGGCGAGCGAGGCATCCGTGGCGCTCGCCAGGGCACGAATCTCGAGCGTCCGCTCCTTGGCGTCGGTCACCTGCAGCACGTTGACCTTGCCGTCCCATTTTGCCGAACTCGTCAGGATGCGGGTCAGCTCAGAGCGCAGCGCGTCCACCGGTATGGTGTAGTCGAGGTGCACAAATACCGTGGCCAGCAGTTCAGACGATGCACGCGTCCAGTTCTGGAATGGTTGCTCGATGAAATAGTTGATCGGCACGATCAACCGGCGCAGATCCCACACGCGAACCACCACATACGTCAGGGTAATGTCTTCAACGCGACCCCACTCGTTCTCGACAATCACCACATCGTCGACACGAATCGGCTGCGTCAGCGCAATCTGAAACCCTGCCAGCAGCGTAGCGATGCTTCGCTGTGCGGCAAAACCAATGACGATGCCGGCCAGGCCAGCCGACGCGAGGATGCTGGCGCCAAACTGGCGCACTGAATCGAAGACCATCAGCATCGAGGCCAGGGTGAAGATGCCGATGATCGTCAGCGCCACCTTCTTCAAAACCACCACCTGGGTATGGATGGAGCGGGCGCGGAGGTTGTCGGCCACATCGAGGCGATGCTGTCGCAGGACGAACAGCGCCGACGCGTCCACGATCTGGAAGAGAATCAACGCCAGCGCCACGATCAGCAGCAGACTGGTGCCGTTCTGGACGATCTCCGCGACGCCGGGCGACAGCGACAGCAGTGGCGCTCCGAGAATCAGGGCCAGAAGCGGAAGCACTCGACGTGCGGCGCGGCCAGCCAATGGCAGCAGCAGATCGTCCCATTCTGCCGTGGTCCGGCGCGAGATCGACTGCAACAGGATCTCGACCAGCACGCCAACACGGGACAGCAGCCAGCACGTGCCACCCACCATGCCCAGCCGGTAGGCCCAATCGATGGCGGGCCACCACGCCGGCGGCGTTCCGGGTCGCTGGCGCAGCAGCACGATGGCCGCGATGTAGACACCGCTCATCCACAGCATGAGTACCAGCGGCGGCAGGCAGAGCGTCAGGCCGCGGATCAACGGGGGCGCGGCGGGGTCGTGCGGACTCGCGGTTCCCACGCGCGCGGCTTGCCGCTTCGCACGTCGCAACCACCAGCGGAGTGCCACATGCGCGGCGGCCGCGACGAACGCAAGCGAGGCCAGCACCACCGCAGTACGGTGGCTATCGACGATCGGCTGGATCCACGTAGGCGACACCGTTCCACTCTCCGTGTGCATGGGCGCCGCCCTCAGCGGCAGCGCCTCGCTATCATATGATTTGAGCTCAAAAGATGTGCCCGCGAGACAGTGGGCCAGCTCGACATTGCGCCTCGCCCGCTGGTGTACGGCCGAACCGCATGTCGCGGGGCACGGTGGCACACGCCGTGACCGATGGCTGGCGCGCCTCGAACGGCGCGACCGCCAAGGGGCAACGCGAGCGCGGTCCCTGAGTGCCGCGCGTCTGCAGGTGGGGTCGACACGCCGCACGCCGGCGCGATGATCAGGACGATCACGTAGAATCGCGCACAGGCCGCAATCGCTGCGGCTCCACCCTACTTTCCATGCGCGAATACCTCGAACAGCTCCTGGTCGTCCTCGCCATCGGCTCCGGCGTGGCGATCGTCGCCAAGCGCATCAGCGTCCCCTACAACGTGGCGCTGGTGCTGGTCGGCCTGCTGCTCGTCCTCACCAACGTGCTGCCGCAGACGCTGATGGACCCGGGCGTGGTGCTGCTGGTGTTCCTGCCGATCCTCGTGTTCCAGGGCGCGTTGTCGGCGGACGCCACCAGCCTCCGTCAGGCGGCGCGCCCCATCCTGGTGCTCGCCATTCCGGGCGTCGCGCTGTCGCTCATTGGCACCGCCACCATCGCCTCGTGGGAAATCGGCCTGCCGTTTTCCATCGCGCTGCTCCTCGGGGCCATCCTTGCCATCACCGATACGGTCAGCGTGCTGCTGGCGTTTCGCAGCGTCCGCGTGCCGCACCGTCTCGCCGCCATCATGGAAGGGGAGAGCCTCTTCAACGACGGCACGGCGCTCGTGTTCGTGAGTGTGGCCGCGACCGTCGTCATGCAGGGATTCGCCGACCCGCTTGAAATTGCGCGCATGCTGCTCGTGGCGATCGTCGCTGGCGCCCTGCTCGGCACGGCCTTCGGCATGATTGCCGCCGTGGTGCTGCGTCAGGCACCGGACGACCTGACGGCGATTCTCGCGTCGCTCGTGGCGGTGTTTGCCACCTCGCTGCTGACCGAACAGCTCGGCGGCTCTGCCGTGATCGCCGTGGTGATTGCCGGCGTCCTCATCGGCTACGAGATGCGTGCACGGCTGGAACCGTCGCGCGTGCTGGCGTTACAGGGCTTCTGGGACATCGCCGCCTTCGTGATCAACGTGTGGCTGTTCCTGCTGGTCGGCATCCAGCTGCGTTCCGATCTGCTGCTGCAGGAAGCGTGGCCGATCGCGCTCGCCGTCGTCGCGCTGCACGTCGGCCGCTCCGTCGCGGTCTACGGCTGCTTCGGCCTGCTCGGCCTGTCCGGCAACGGCGTCCCCTGGCGCTGGCAGCACGTGATGGTGTTCGGCAACGTCAAGGGCGCGCTGTCGATGGCGGCGGTCTTGGCGCTGCCACAGGGTATCGCCTATCGCGATCGCCTGATCGCCATCGTCTTCGGTGTCACGTTCGTGACGCTGGTGACGCAGGCGCTGCCGTTTCGCGCCTTCCTGAACTGGCTGGGTGTGGCAGGAGGGCGCAGCGACGAAACGGCAGACCAGTGCCGTGCCGTGCTGATCAGCGCGCGACGCGCCCAGGCCGAACTCGACTCGCTGCTGCACGCGGGCCTCATCTCGCGCTACGAGCACGCCGACCGCTGGGCCGAGTATCAGCGCGACATCATCGATGCCGAGCACACGCTGCGGAAGATCGGCGGCGACGCGCGCACGGATGTGGCGCTGCCCGCCGTGCTGGCCGCGCGCAAGGCGGCCATTCTCGACGCCGCGCGCCGCGGCCTGATTACCGAAGGCACCGCCGGTCGCCATGTGGCCGCCATCGACCGGCAGATCGTTGACGTGGCCGCCAGGGAGCATCAACGACTCATGAAGGACGCGCAATGAAGATTGTGATCGTCGGCGCTGGGCGCGCCGGCCTCGAAGTGGCGATGCACATGACCCGCATCGGACACAACGTCACCGTGATCGACAGCGATGAAGCGGTCACACGCCGCGCCTCGCAGCAGCACGGCATGGTGGCGCTCACGGGCGACGCCACGGTGGCCGCGGTACTCGAGGAATCAGACATCACCCAGAGCGACGTCGTGGTCGCAATGTTGCGTCGTGACGCCGACAACCTCGCCGTGGCGCTGCTGGCCCGCGCCGCCGGTGTCAAGCGCGTCATGGTCCGCATGCGCGACAACGCCTATCGGCCGGTGTACGCCGCGGCCGGTATCGATCGCGTGCTGTCGGAAACGGAGCTCATCACCGGCGCGATCGCGACGGCGATCGAGCACGAAGCCATTCGCCACGCGATGATGCTCGGCGATGGCAGCGCCATCGCCTTCGAGCTGACGATTCCCGAGGGAAGCCGCGTCGCGGGATCGACCGTGATGGAACTGGCGGTCCGACCAGATTTTCCGCCGTCGTGCGTGCTGGCTGCCTTTTACCGCCAGGACGGCGGCGTCGAAGCGCCACGCGGGTCGTCGGTGGTGCTGGCTGGCATGACCGTGCTGCTCGTGGCACGGGCCGACGAAGTGGCGAAGGCCGTCGAGACGTTTACGCGAGCCTGAATGCCAGGCGCTTCAGATGATTTTCAGTCCGAGCGCAGACAGCGCGAGTTCCGTCGCCAGCTGCGCGGTCGCGTTCCTCACGTCGAGCGTCGGATTCACTTCCACGAGATCGAGCGACGTCATCAAGCCCGAGTCGGCGATGATCTCCATGGCCAGGTGCGCTTCGCGGTAGTCGAGCCCGCCTTTCACCGGGGTGCCGACACCAGGCGCAATCGACGGATCGCAGACGTCCACGTCGAATGACACGTGAATACCGGCGGTACCGGCGCTGGCCAGCTTGACCGCCTCCTCGGCAATCGTCGCCATGCCGTGACGATCGATCTCCTTCATCGTGAACACGTGCACCTTCGAGGCGCGGACGAGCGCCTTTTCGCGCTCGTCGAGATTCCTGACGCCGACGAGCACCGTATGCTCGGGCAGCACCTTCGGCGTGAAACCGCCGATGCGTGCCAATTCTGAGGGCTGCGGTCCGAGTAGCGCCGCCAGCGGCATACCGTGAACATTGCCGCTCACTGAGCTGGCCGGCGTGTTCATGTCGCCGTGCGCGTCAATCCAGAGCAGGCCGATCGGCTGTTTGTGTTTGGCGCGCGCCCAGGCGGCGGCCGCCGCCACCGATCCGGCGCCGAGGCTGTGATCGCCACCGAGCACCACCGGCAACGCACCCGCGCGCAGCGACGACAGCGACGTGGTGTACAGCTGCTGACACACGTCGGCAATCTCGCGAATGTAGCGTTTATGTTCGTGGCGCGGGCGACGCCCCGCGGCCTGCGGTACCGCGATGTTGCCCTTGTCGAGCACCTGGTAACCCAGCCTCGTCAGTCGAGCGGCCAGGCCGGCGATACGGACCGCCGACGGCCCCATGTCCACGCCACGTCGTCCGCCGCCGAGGTCGAGCGGAACGCCGATCAGATCGATGCGGCGAGCGGCGACAAGGCCGTCGCGTCGATCGCGAAAGCGGGCGGGAATGCGATCTTCGTCGGCGGCGACATCGCGCATTATTC
>CADEEX010000125.1:0-5020 GCA_902826465.1 uncultured Acidobacteriota bacterium | reverse complement strand
GGGAACGCCGATCAGATGGATGCGGCGAGCCATGCGGTCACCTTCTTTGCGGTGGAGCGCGCGTCGGCGACGACGTCGGGAATGCCGACCGCGCGGAATCCGCTGCCGATAAAGAACAGTCCAGGGTGCGTGCCGAGCGCGCGATCGATCGCGGCCACACGGTCCAGATGGCCGACGTCGTGCTGCGCGTTCGCGCGCATGAAGCGGTAGACGCGGGTGAAGAGTGGATCGCCGGCAATGCCGAGCAGCGGGCGCAGCGCGTGCAGGGCGGTGTGCACCAGTTCGACATCGGTCTTCTCGACCGCCTTCGGGTCGCGAGCGCCGCCGACGAACGCGCGGAGTAACACAGACCCCTTCGGCGCGCGGCCGGCCCACTTCGACGACAGCCACGATCCGGCCGTAATGCCGCTGTCTTCCACGCGCGGCACCACGAAGCCCGACCCCTGCAGCGCATGCGCGACCGCATCACGCCGGAATGCCAGCAGGATCGTCCCGGCCGAGTGGTAGTTGACGCCGCCCGCGAGGCTCGCGAGCGCCGCGTCGATCGGTTCCACCAAACGGGCGGTCGCAAACGCCGGCGTCGCCAGCACGAGTGCTCGCGCGCGAATGGTATCGCCGGTGCTGGTGGTGACCACGTAGCCGCCGCCATCTGCCGCAACGGCCGTCGCCGACGTGTTGAAGCGAATCGACGCGGCCGGCAGCGCGTTGACGAGTGCCTGCACCAGTTCGCTCATGCCGCCCGGTAACGACCGGAAGGGCCCGTCCGGAACCGGAGGTGTTTTCGCGGGGCGGCGGAAGGCGCGGAGCAGGCTGCCATGCTCGGCCTCGGCCTCGGTGAAGCGGGGAAACAATGCTTTCACCGACAGACGATCAACATCACCGGCATGAATGCCGGCCAGCAGCGGTTCGGCGAGGTAGGTCGTGGCCTCAGCGCCGAAGCGCCGGGTCATGAAGTGTCCGATCGACTCGTCGGAGTCGTCGGTCTTCTTCGGGATGAACCACTCGGCGCCCATCCGTAACTTTGCCGACCACGAGAAGAGCTTCGTGCGGATGAACGGGCCGAACTGCGTTGGAATCCCAAGCACCGAGGCGGCGGGAAGTGCGTGCAGGCGGCCATCGCGCTGGATAAAGGCCAGGCGCGGCTTCGACGTCGGCATGAGCCGATCCGCCAGGCCGAGATCGCGGCAGAGCGCGAGCCCTTCCGGCTTCTGGATGAGGATCGAGTCGGGACCGCCGTCGAGGACGAAATCGTCAACCCGTTCGCTGGTAATCACGCCGCCAGGGCGACCGCTTGCTTCGAGCAGCACGAACGGCACGTGAGACCGGTGCAGCTCGAACGCGGCGGCCAGTCCCGCAATGCCGCCGCCGGCGATGACCACCGGGGGCGGGGGGCTGGGGGCGGGGGATTCGGCGACTGTTGTCATCCTTGGTCGACCAAGGTCCGGCTAAAGCCGGACACTACGACTGTTGAGTACCACGAAGTCCGGCTGAAGCCGGACACTACGACTGTACGTAGTGTCCGGCTTTAGCCGGACCCGTGCATCCGTGCCGAGCCGGACCCGTGCATCCGTGCCGAGCCGGACCCGCGGATCCGTGTTACCGAGCCGATTGCCGATGCACGTAGTGCGCGAGGGCCTGCACGTGCGACAGGGGAGTCTGCGGCAGAATCCCGTGCCCGAGGTTGAAGATGTGCCCAGGACGGCCGCCAATGCGGTCGAGAATGTCGTCGGCCGCCGCGAACACGCGCTCGATCGGACCGAGCAGCAGCGTCGGGTCGAGGTTGCCCTGCACGCCGCGGTCGGGACCGATCACATTCCAGGCCTCGTCGATCGGCGTGCGCCAGTCGGCGCCGATGACGTCGCCCCCGGCGTCGCGAATGTCGCCCAGAATGGACCTGGTACCGACGCCGAAATGAATCGTCGGCACACCCTTACCCTCGAGGCTGTCGAAGATGCGTTTCGTGTGCGGCATGATGAACTCGCGGTAGTCGCGCGAGTTGAGCGCGCCGACCCACGAGTCGAACACCTGGACGCAGTCAACGCCGGCGTCAATCTGTGCAGAAAGATAGTCGCTGATCAGGTCGGCCAGGAAGGCGCAGAGCTTGTGCCAGGCCTCGGGCTCGCCGTACATCAACGCCTTCGTCTTGGCGAAGTTGTTCGAGTGGCCGCCTTCGATCGCGTACGACGCCAGCGTGAACGGCGCACCGGCAAAGCCGATGAGCGGCACTCTGCCGGCCAATTCCCGCTGAATCTGCCCAATGGCGGTCAGTACGTGCGCCAGCGATTCGCGTGGGTCGAACCTGCGCAAGGCGTCGATGTCTGCCGCCGACCGGATCGGGTTCTCGATCGCCGGACCTTCGCCCGCGACAAAGTCGAACCGGATACCCATCGGTTCGAGCGGCAGCAATAGGTCAGAAAACAGAATCGCCGCGTCCACCTCAATCCGGTTGACCGGCTGCATCGTGACCGTGGTCGCCAGGTCAGGAATGCGGCAGATCTCGAGCAGCGAGTGTTTCTTGCGCAGCGCCATGTACTCGCTCATGTAGCGGCCGGCCTGGCGCATGAACCACACAGGCGTTCGGTCAACGGGTTGACGACGGCAGGCGCGGAGGAAGCGGGAGTCTGAAGCGGTCAGTGGGTCACCTTGAGCAGGGTACGCGCGAGCCCGAGGAGGTCCTCGAGCCACATCGGTTTGAACTTCAGTTCGGCACCCAGTTCCCGGAGTTCCATCGACACGCTATCGTCGAGGAAATAGTCGCCTGTCACAATCGCCACGGGGGTATCGCGCTGTGTATCCCGTTGCCGGAGGCGTCTGAGGAAGCCAAGACCGTCGATGAGCGGCATTCGCATGTCGAGGATGATGGCATCGGGCGGAAATTCGGCCACGTCGCGCAGCCCCATCTCGGCGTTCGGCGCCGTCCGCACCATGAATCCTTCGAGTTGCAGCATGCGCGCGAACGTCTGCGTCACCGCCTCGTCGTCGTCCACAATCAGGATGGACGCGACGTTCTGGTGGTCGCGATGGAAACTGTTCATGCTCATGCCTGCCGCGCAGTATTGTAACCGACGCAAAAGCAGGCGCCCGGGCTTGGCCCAGATCTCCGTGTTACACTTCGGGGTTTCATACGCGTGTTGAATCACTCCTTTGGAGGCGCTCGGTGAGCCCGATCCTGGTGCGGCCGGTCCGCGAACAGCTCGAGCATGATCGTGTCATTCGTCTGTTACAGGCCAAGAGCCGGCGGAAATACGACGCTGGCATCAACCCTGGGGCAGAGCGCAATGTTCCAATCGGCACCGGGCCCCAGGCCCTGTACCCCGACCTGGTGCTTGCGTCGCTCGATCGCGGCCGCAAGATCGAAGCCGTCGTCGAGGTAGAGACCGGCGAATCGGTCAATCACCTCGAAGCCCTCGCGGAATGGGCGCATTTTGCCCGACTGCGCCCGGCATTCCATCTGTACGTCCCCTCGTCGATGGTCGAGGTCGCGCGTCACCTCTGCGAAGATAACCATATTGTGGTCAGCGAGATATGGAGCTACCACGGTATCGGCGACGACGTGCGGTTCACGCTGGTGCACAAGATCAAGGACTCGACGCCCCGACCCAGGGAGGCGGCGCCCCGCGCGAAGGAACCGGTCGTAGCCGCTCCCGCCAAGCGTCCGGCGCCTGCCAAGCGACCCGCCAAGGCGGCGCCACCTGCGCGTCCGGCCAAAGCGGTGAAGGCCGTCAAGGCCGCGCCCAAAAAGAAGGCTGCTCCGAAGAAGCCGGCAAAAGCCCAGAAGCGCAAATAGCCAGTGGCCTTCCTTCGGTTTTCGCGCGACAAGCGCGGGTACGAGCACACCTACCTCGTTCAATCGACCAACAAGCGGGGCAAGCCGGTCAAGCCCCGCATCCTTTACTGGTATCGGACCCCGCCAGGGGTTCGACTAGGTCGATCACCCTTCGACGACGAAGTGCGCAAACTGCTCGAGGCCCAGAACCCCGGCGTCGTTTTCGACTGGGCGACCCTGGCCAGTACGCCGTTTCCGTCGCAGGAGCCGGAATTCTGGCGAGAGCGGAGGCGCGCGGAGAAGGCGGCCAAGCAGGCGCGTCGGGAGGAGGAAGGCGACGAGGCGGGAACCGACGACGCCGAGGGCGGCCGTGTGGCCGACGCCTCGGGTGAGGGTCTCGAATCCGCTGAATCCGCCGAGGCGCTGACGATCGCCGCCGCCGTCGAAGACGTGAGCGAAATGCCTGAGGCGGGTGAGATCCCTGCAGAAGACGCCGCGGGCGACGGTGTGATGCCGACGTTCGCGGTGGCCGCTGATCCGGCGACGGCCGACGGTCAGGCTGTCCGGAAGCGACGCCGACGCGGAGGGCGACGTCGTCGCGCCCGTCCGGCGCCGACCGGCGAAGGCGGCGCCGCGCAGGGTGCGGCACCAGAATCAGGCGCCAACGACCCATCCAACGGGACCGATCCGTCGTCTGAAGAGCAGGAGTAGCCCGCCGCAGGCGTGGCATAATCACGCTGTTATGACTCTGAAACTGCACGGGTTCTGGTCTGCCGCACTCTCGCTGACCGTCGTCGCCGGATTGTCGGCGCAGGCTCCCGCGCCGCCACCCGCCCCGGCGCAACCGTCGCCCACCTTCCGGGTGCAGATCGACGCCGTCACGATGGACGTGATCGCGAAGGATTCGCAGGGACGCTTTATCCCCGACCTTCGCAAAGACGAATTCGAGGTCTACGAAGACGGTGTGAAGCAGGAGATCACGTCAATGACGATGAGCCATGGCGGCCGCGTCACCAACGTGCTCGAATCTGCGCCGCCAACACCGCCCGAGGGGATCATTCTTCCGCCGGTGCGCAAAATCGTCGATACCACCGGACGCATCTTCCTCTTCTTCGTAGACGACCTGCACATGCAGTTCGGGAACACCGGACGCGTGCGTCAGTTGTTCAAGAAGATTGGGCAGAACCTGGTGCACGAAGGCGACCTCTTCGGCATTGTCTCGAGCGGACCGTCGTCGATCTCCATCGACATGAC
>CADEEX010000124.1 GCA_902826465.1 uncultured Acidobacteriota bacterium | reverse complement strand
ACTAGAACGTTCGAAACGCGCATCGTCAGCAAGCTCCTACGATACCAGCGCCTGGCCTGCCTCGGGCGCATAGTCGGTGGCGAAATGTGGCGAACGGCGGTGACGGATGCCGGATGCTCTCCGCGGGCGCCGAGTCTACGCGCCGCAGGTGACGCGGTTGTCAGTCGATGCGCCGTTCCGACAAGTTCGTCGGCGCTCGGGTATTGGATCTAACCTTGCCGGCGCGACTCGCGGCGTGCGCGACTATGCGCTGCTCTTGATCCAGCGCGCCAGGGCAGCGACGCCGGCCTCGACCAGTCCCGACGACGAGACGTCGCTCCACCACTCCTGGCTGTGCCGCCCATCGGCGAAGGCCGCCTCGACTTCGTGACGGGCGCGCAGCAGGTTCATTCGCAGCGCAGGGTCAACTGGCCGCAGCGTCGCGGCGTCGCGCAACTGCGACACCAGTCTCTCCGCCTGCTTCATGTCGAGAATCGACAGCGGCGAACCGCAATGCGGGCAGGCCGACGCATTCTTCAAGTCGACGGGACCGCCGCAGTTCGAGCAGTTCACCATCTGCACGTGCCGCCGCAGCTCCGCGAGTTCGGTCGCCGACAGCGTCTTGATGAAGCTCTTCTCGCGAAGGAAATCAAAGAACGTAATGTAGCGGCCGTGCCGATGGTCGCAGCGCCAGTAGTGGAAGGGCGTATCGCGCTGACGATCGTGCGTCGGCACCAGCCGCGACGAGCAACGCGGGCACGACATGATGGCGGGGAACGTCGCCTTGACGCCGCCATTTTCGCCAAGAGTCGCGTCACCGATGCGCGTGAACAGCGTCAGCGTGGACGCTGGCGACAGCTTGAGGCTTTCGTGGGTGTCGAACCAGAAGGCATGACAGGTGGCGCACAGGTCGATGGTGATCGCCGCGCCCGAGTGTCCCTCGAGCGTCAGCGCCTCCATGGCGTGCGCGCAGCCCGGACAGGTCGTCGCCGTCATCACTTCACCTTCTGCAGCCCTTCCGGATCGGCACGGTAGATCACGTAGCGGAGATCGCTGTCGAGCGCGCTGAACCAATGCGGCAGGCGCCCCGGAATGACGATGATATCGCCTGGACCGACGTGCCGGCTCACGCCCCCCTCAATCGCGGTACCGCGACGATTCGGTGTCCCCGTATTCGGGCTCGTGCCGGCGCTGCG
Organism: uncultured Acidobacteriota bacterium; assembly: GCA_902826465.1. GTDB lineage: Bacteria > Acidobacteriota > Vicinamibacteria > Vicinamibacterales > CAVVIG01 > CADEEX01. The sequence continues at coordinate 9,447 of CADEEX010000124.1, read as the reverse complement.
ATCGTTCACCAGGCGTCCACCGGTGACGAGCGTCCCGCTGCCGGCGAGCATGTAGTAAATCTCGGTCACGCTCGTTTCGTGCAGGTTCGCATCGCCAGGCATCGCCTTGGGGCGGAACACGCCATAGACGCCCACCTTGTATCCGCCAACGTCCGTGATTCGAATCGGCAGGTCGCTGACCCGATCTTTGGGAAGCGCGTCGATGAAGGCGTTCACGGCCGCGGCCGGCACGTCGAGCGCTGGCAGCGGCGTTTGAAACGACGCCTGCGCCCATGCCTGCGAAGCCACCAGCACCGTCACCGCCACCAGCACACTGACACACGAAACTTTCACAGTACCTCCTGCGTATGTGGCAAAGGCGCTACGATAGCGGCAAAAGGGGGCGGTTGATGAAGCAATTTGGACTCGCGGTTGTATTTGGCCTGTGCATGACTGCGCTCACGCTGGCCCAGTCGGCCGCACCAAACCTGATCGGCGAGTGGGATCTGACGACCTCGTCGCCAGTCGGCGAGAGTACCAACATCGTCGAGTTCAAGAAGGACGGCGACACGCTGAAAGCGTTCGCCAAGAGCCCGCGCGGCGAGCGTCCGTACGACAGCATGCACCTCGATGGCACCACGCTCACGTTCGTCATCACCGTCGACTACGAGGGGCAGCCGATGGTGATCACGTACACCGGCACCATCGTCGACAAGTCGATCAACGGCTCGGCCGACTTCGGGGGGCTGGCCATGGGCAGCTTCTCGGCGAACCGCAAAGAGCCCGCGAAGTAGTCAGCGACGCCGGGCCTGTTCGATCCCGATGGCAGCGGCCATCGCCGCGATGGCGAGCGTAGGCGAGCCTCGCGTGTCGAGCGCCGCGAGATCAGCCGCCCGCCAAACCATGCGCCCAGGGCAAGACCGCCCATGAACGCGGCGAGCACGGCGCTGGCGGCGGCTGGTGTGACCCAGACGCAGCGTCAATAGCCGCGTCCAGGTCACCTCGTAGACACGTCCCGCAAACCCGGAGAAGGCGTAAGCGGCTGACACAGTCGAGAGTCGGAAGTCGAAAGTCTTCAATCAGCAATCAGCAATCAGCAATCGATCGTCGTCAGTCGTGGTCCGCCGATGACGTCTTGCGGACTGTTGGGTAATCGATACCGAGCTGTTCGAGATAGGTCTTGTACTTGGTCGGATCGTAGTAGTACTTCTTCATCTCCGGCCGGTACTTATCCATCGTCTCCTTGTTCAACCAGATGGCGGGCGTATCGTCGGCGCGCAGCAACGGTGTGTACTTCTTGGTCTTGGTCTGCACGTTCTTGTAATAGTCCCACGCCGCGGCGACGAGGTCGGGACGGGTGACGAGGTCGAGCATTTCCATCGCCTGCGCTTTGGCGCCGGCGGTTACTCCCTTGTGCGCGATCGGGGTCGCCATCGACACCGCGTTCGCCCAGTTGTGACCAGGGCCAGCCTGGATGTTCGCCGGATAGTTCAGCGTAATCGTGGGCACCGCCCACGAAATGTCGCCGATGTCATCCGAACCACCACCGCGCTTGTCGTCGTCCGGGATCTCCTCGCGTCCGCGCAGGGGACGGATCTCCTTCACCATGCCGGTTTCCGGGACCTTCATTTCCTTCTGCAGCGCCTTGGCCAGTGTTTCGTCGGCCTCGGTCCACTTCGGCAGGCCAATCGACTCGATGTTGGTCTGCATCGTTTCAGCGACCGGCTTGTTCATGTGCGCCGGCCAGGCCGAGCCGAGCACGCGGGACGTGACCTCGGTATTGGTCATGAGCGCCGCCCCCTTGGCCATGGTGTCGCCAATGTCCCACAGCGCCTTGATGTGCGGGTAGTCGGTTTCGCGGAAGTAGTACCAGACCGAGGCGGTCGGCGGCACGACGTTCGGCTGATCGCCACCGTCGCTGATGACATAGTGCGAACGCTGTTGCAGTCGTAGATGCTCGCGGCGATAGTTCCAGCCGGCGTTCATCAACTCGACCGCATCGAGCGCCGAGCGGCCGCGCCACGGAGCGCCCGCACCGTGCGCGCTCTCGCCCTTGAAGTTGTACTCGACCGAGATCATGCCATTGCTGCTGCCATCGCCCCACGAGGTCTGAAAGCCGGCACCGACGTGCGTGAAGAGCGCCACGTCGACGTCTTTGAACACGCCGTCGCGCACGTAGTACGCCTTGGTGCCGAGCAGCTCTTCGGCGACGCCTGGCCACAGCCGGATCGTGCCCGGCAGCTTCTCGCGCTCCATGATCTTCTTCACCGCGAGTGCCGCCGTGATGTTGAGCGGCATCCCGGAGTTGTGCCCTTCACCGTGTCCAGGCGCGCCCTGGATCATCGGATCGTGATACGCCACCCCGGGCTTTTGCGAAGCCTGCGGGATGCAGTCGATATCCGAGCCAAGCGCGATGATCGGTTTCCCAGATCCCCAGCTCGCCACGAACGCCGTGGGGATTCCGGCGATCCCTTCCTGCACGGTGAACCCGTTCTTTTTCAGGATGCCAGTCAGGTACTTCGTGGTCTCGGTTTCCTGGAAACCGAGTTCGCCGAAGCTGAACACCTGATCGACCATCTGCTGCGTGAAGGTCGCCATGCCGTCGATCTCAGTGGCCACCTCCTTCTTGTAGTCGGCGAGTTTCGGCGGCGGCGGCGCCAGCGGCGTTGGCTTCACTTCGGGTTCGGGCGTCGGCCCACGGCGCCCTTGCCCCTGCACCGCCGGGGACGCCATGGCCACGACCAGCGCCAGAGCACCCGCTCTCTTCCACGTACTTGTTGTCCGCATGAACTTCTCCTCGCTTGTGACTTTCAGGCTTTGGGCCTTGGGCTTTGGCTCTCCCTAACACCTAAGCCCTAAGACCTGAGCCCTGAGCCTTACTTGTTCAGTCCCGCGTACTCGAACAGCGTTGCGGCCATCATCTTTTCCATGCCCGCGTACCCGTACACTTTACGCGCCTTGTCGAGCGCCGCAGGCAACTGACCCGCGAGCGCGCCATCGCGCCACGGCACGTCGCCGATGAGCTTGACGTAGACGCTCGGTCCAGAACAACTCGCGACGTTGCTCGGGCGAGAGTTGCCCGAAGCGACGCGATGGGAACACTATCGCCGACTTTCGCCTCGCCCTTCTTTCTTCACCATCGCTCCTGTATAGTGAAGCCGACTTACCGCCCTGAGCCACCTGCGTTCGAGTAGTGCCCCTTCGGGGTGCGCGCCGACGGCCCATTCGCACGAGCCCCATTCGCAAGAACGCCGTCCGACCGTGCCCACGAGTGGGTGCCGTTGGCATGAGCGTCACTCTGAAAGAACAGGGAGCGCAGAAATGACTGGCACTGGTGAACTCGAACGGGATCTGCAGCGGTGGCAGCACGCCGACGCGCCGGTAATCGTCACCACAGTGATTCCGTATACGCGTTTTCTTGAGCGGCGGGCCTGGCGAGCGAAGATTGCGGCCGACTTCCGGCTGCTCGCGGACAGGAATCCTCTGGCGTCAGTGGGGCACGACGGCGGCCTGGCGCTGCCCCTTCTTCCGCCACGCGACTGACGCGGATCACTGATGCCAAATACCAACCCTGGTCGGGTCGTCATGTGTCCAGCGTGCCCGAAGACGCTCCGCTACGTCACGTCACGAAACATCGACGGACAATTGCATCACAAGCGGGACGCGTTCAAGATCGTGGCGGACGTGCACGTTTACGAGTGCGCGTCGCACGGTCGCTTTCACATGGGGCCGAACGGCCGGCTCCTGGCCGGCGCGTAGCCACTGTGCCCGAGCGTCGAACGCGCCCTTAGACCGGGGCGAGTTCGGCTTCGGCTTCGGCGACGGCCGCAAGCACGACGGCGAGGTCGGGCACCACGCGAAGGACCTTGCCTTCGGCCACTTCCATCTGCGCCACGATCGCCAGCTTGTGGATGCCGCTGTCCACCCGCGGGGTGCACCCACGCGACAGTTGCGCCGCGCGAAGTCCTGACAGGACACTGAATTCGAAGATCCCGAATCCGACTGGTCGCTTCACCAAGAGGGCCTGCTTTTCTCGCCGCGACGCGGCGGAACGAAGTGTAGTCGGCGGAGACGTGCTGAACGTGAGAAGACGTGCGATGCGGAGTGTGCCGCGCCGAGGGGTGCCATGGTCAGACACCCCTCGACGCAACCGGACGAAACTACCAGCGCGGCTCGGACCGACGCCGGCGGCTGTCGCCACCGCCGCCATAGCCACCGCCGCCACCTGAGGCGACCTTCGGACGCGCTTCGTTCACCGTGAGGTTGCGGCCGCCAACCTGGAAGTTGTTGAACTTCGAGATCGCTTCCTGCGCTTCGCTGCCCGAGCTCATCTCGACAAACGCGAAGCCACGCGCGCGGCCCGTGGCCTGATCGCGCATCACCGTCACGGTTTCGACGTTACCGGCCTGGCTGAAGAGCTCCTGGAGCTCGGCTTCGCCGGTGTCGTACGGAAGGTTGCCTACGTAAAGCTTCTGACTCATTGCACTATCTCTCCTGTCGCCTGCGGCGACTGGGGCGACGCGAGACACGTCCACCCGGTTCCGCGCCCGAAGGGGCGCGGTGGAATTCGTCTCGTGTTGGAGGCTAACTGCAGGAGAAGCGAGTCAGGAAGGCTCGTTACGCCCAGAGGAGGCACGGCACGCGGGAAGAATCCGACCCGTGAATGGTAGCACACCGTGCCCCCTCGGCCTTTGAATTCGTCAGTAACTGACCCGGACCCGGTAACGGAGCAACGCCTCCTGGTCCGGGCCCACGGGCACCATGAACTGCGACGCCGAGGCGGCGGTCTTCGTCCATTCGTGCGAGGCCCGCACCATGCGCCAGGTGCCACCCACCGGCTCGTTCACCTCCACCGCGATCGGCGTGGCCTTGTGGTTGCGCAGCGTGATCTCATACTCGAACTCGTAGACGTTGCTGGCGATCTTCTCGAAATCCGTCTGCTTCCGTTCGCAGACGACGTCGAAGGCGTTGCCGATCTTGAGGTTCAGCGTCTCATCCTTCGGGGTGTGCCCGATGTGGTCTTCGCCCACAAACTGCACGCCGCCCTTTGAATCCGACTGGTAGACGCGGATCACCCCCGACGGCATTGGCATCCCGAGTCCGGCCTGCTCATCGTTCTTGAACTGATAGAACACCTGCACCACGTCCTTCAGCGGTGCGCCAGGCGTCTGTGCGTTCCGGTAGTAGTACGACTGCCCGTTGACGACGTAGCGCTTCTGGACCGGGAACGCCGTCGCCCCGAGCATGCTCACCTGCTTCGTCTCGCTGTTGTTGATCGACGTCTTCCGCCCAACCGTGTAGAGGTGATAGTCGGAGAACGCCTCCTGCGCCATCGGCGCCGCCGCGGCGGCGGGGGTTCTGTCGTAGGCCATCTCGCGCATCTCGCTCCGTCCCATCACCTGGCGGACACGATTGAGATCGCCGGCCACCAGCTGCAGCCTGGCGTTTCTGAACGACGTGCCGCTGCCATTGACCACCGTCACCCAGCCGTCGACGTCGGCCGTCCTGTCGTCGCGCGCCACGGTCAGCACGTAGTCGGCGTTCCACGACAATTTACTGGCGAGATAGGAGGCCTCGATTCTGTGACGCGTGCCTCCTGTGTTGTCGAGGGTCCAGATCAGCGTCGGGCGTGAGTAGAGATTGCCTGGCAGTTCAGGAAAGCGAATGTGATCGGCGCTCATTCCGGTGACAATCTCGCCGTTGATCTCCCACACGGGCCCGTTGTTGTAGCTGAGGAGCCGCGCTTTCACTTCCTCTTCCCGCGTCGCTCCCCCGGACTGGCGCGCCCGCACCAGCGTCACGTCACGACCCACATACTTGCGAAGCAACTTCTCTGGATCGAGGAGGTCGTACTCGTAGTTCTGCTCGAGCACACCAACGCGCGACGGCTCTGTGAGGGAGCGAAAATGCACGGTCGCGGGATTGACGGTCGCGGCGATGTCCATGAAGTGCAGATCGGAAGTGCCGCGCGGAATCTGAAAGCTGCGCACGTCGCGCACCAGCGCGAGATCAACGTTGTAGATGGTGACGGCCAGTTCCGTCTGGTCTTCCAGCGTTGTCGATCCGGGTGTCGATTGTGCGGCCGCGGCCAAGGCCACCGGTGGTGCGGAACGGTTGAATGGCGGGAGTAACGCGACGGGAACGGCGAGAACGAGCGGTGCGAGCCAGAGACGTGCGGTCATGGGACAGCTCCTTGGAAAAGGGGTCGCTGTCTTTAGAACGGGGAGCTTCGAGATTCTTGCGGGTGCCTGGGGTGCTTGGGTGCCGGGTGCTGCTGGGGTGCTGGGTGGGCCTGGATTCAGGGTTCCGGGTTCAGGGTTCTGGGTTCAGGGTTCACGCCAGGTGGTTCCCCCATCTGTCGTCGTGAACAGCTGTCCCGCCACGGTTGTCGCGCTCGCGGTCTGCGCATCGGTCGCGCGGATCGTGGCCAGGTGCAGTGTGTTTGGAAATGGCACACGCGCGAATGTCCGGCCGTCGACGGAGCGGACGACGGCCCCGCCACGGCCGACGAACCAGCAGATCGTTGCCGATGGCGCCGAGCCGGACGTCAGCATGATGGTCGGTTCACTGAATACCGCGGTCCACGCGGCACCTGCGTCCTCAGACCTTTGAATCGTGCTGCCGCCGAGCAGGCGCCAGCGCACGCGCGAGTCCGGCGCAGCGACCACCGGCGGCTCGGCGTCGGCGAGAGCGGAGCGCTCCAGCGGTGCCGCGCTATTGGCAGACGCCGCTGCGGCCGGGGCGATCCGTCCCGCTGCGGCACCCTGCACATCGACGACCGGCGATCGGCCTGGCACCGCAGGGTCCGGCGCCGCCGGCGGGGGGCGGACAGCGCTAGCTTCAGCAGCGGGCACTTCGGCTCGGCGCAGCGTACCGACCGCCAGCGCGTCGTTGGCCTTGGCCCGCGCGTCCGCACGCTCGCGAACCTCGGTGTTCTGGTCACCAACGCGCCCACCCTGGGACGGAGACGGATCAACACGCTTCGCCTCAGCCGGCGCGTTGTCGGGCGGACGAGACTCCGCCGACTCGAGTCGTGCCGACAACTGCGCGGGCGGCACAGGCGGCTCCGGCCGCGGGAGGACCACCCAGACGACCAGCGCTGCCGTGGCGGCGGTGAGCGGCACAAGCCACCCACGCCAGCGCCACGACGCCGCAGGCGTTTCAACAGGCACCACGGGTTCGCTCCCGATCGTCGCACCGACAATCGCCTGACACCGTGCGCAGCCAGCCACGTGCATTTCGGCTCGCTGAAGTGCCAAGCCCGACAATCCGCCGTCGATCCACGCGGCGATGATCTCTGCGTCGAGGCAGTCGTCGGCCTTCTGGGCACCCGGCGCCTTCAACGACTGCTGAAGCAGTCGACCGATCTGCTGATCGCGTCTATCGGAATCCTTCACGCGCGTCTCTCATGGTAGAACGTCCGGCGGGCCGCTTCTTGCGCCGTCGCCACCCTTGAAGATGTTCCCGAGATCCATGGGGCCGGCATCTTCGGCGACCGTTTCGAAGCAACGTGCGATCTCCTCGTCTGTCAGGCCATGCACCGAGCGCAGCTGCCGCTCGAGTTGCTCACGGATGGCCGCACGCGTCTTCGCGAGCTGCCGCGAGGTGGTCGCTTCATGTTCGGCCAGAAGCTTCCCCGTCTGTGCCAGCGTGAGATCCTGCGCATAGTAGCAGGCGAGCCTCAGCCGTTCGCGCGGCAGAAGTGATGCCACTGCGTGCGCCAGGGCGCCAGTGATCACGCGCACAAAGCGCGCGCGGTCGGGGTCGCGATCCGGAGTCGGCGCCGCCAACGCCTTCGGTGACTCATCCTCCGGAAGCGGATCCGTACGCCGACCCGCACGATGCCTGTCGACCTGCCGCTGTGCCAGAACCGCGCGCAGCCACGTGGCCAGACTGCTTCGGCCATGAAAGTAGAGAAACAGTGACTGCCGCTCTCGCCCTTGCTCGCTGACACCGAACAGATCGCCGTAAATGGAGTCCGCGAGATCGCGCGCCCCGCCCGAAGAATCGACCGCCGTTGCCGCGCGGTAGAGTGCCGGACGCCAGTCGCGCACGAAATGCTCCCAGGCCGCGTCGATGCCGGCGAGGCAGGCGCAGGCAAGTGCAAGATCCTCGAGATGCAGTCCGCTCAAGTAGCGATCGAGCGCCGCCCCGGCGGGCGCCGTGCCCCCGTGTGCGTGCACAGCACTTCGCGCGAGCGCGGCGCCGAACTGAGCAGGCGCAAGGCTCCAGCGTGCGGCATTTGCGCGACGAAAGAGTCGATCGACGAGGACGGGATCGATCACTGAATCGTGATGACTGCCGCCGCGATCCCCTGCTCGCCGCAGGTCGAATAGAACAGATACGTGCGGCCTGCCTCCTCGAAGACGAATGGATCGCGGATCTGCCGCACCGGCACGTCGATGTCGCCTGCCGCCGACGGCGCGTTCGGCAGGTCGACACACTCGTACGACGCTTCCGGCTGCACCACGTCGACCGGTACCGACGCTCGCCAGCCGTTCCAGTCGCCAACGGTGTCGATGGTCGACATCAAGACGCGCTCAGGCGCATCCCCAATCGCGGTGAAGAAGACATACAGCGTGGCCCCTCGCTGCAATAGTCCGACGTGCCTCAGCTTGCCGGCATACGGTCCGTCGCGAAACGGATTCGGCCCGTTCTCGAACGGACCGATCGAGGTCGGGGCGCGAGACAGCAGGCCAAGCCGCGACATCGCGTAGAACTGGCCGTCGCGTGGAAATAGCCGGAGGTACGTTTGACGACTGATCGGCTCACGCGCGGTGAACCGCAAACCATCGAACGACGACGCTGGCTGAGACAGCTGGCTGTAGCGGTGCTCGTTGGCCCAGCGCCGTGCCGCCGCTGGCTCGGCCGGCCAGCGCGCCCCGTCGGTCCACCAGCCGTGAAACCACATCACGAACTGCCGCCGTTCGTGGTCGATGACGATCTCTGGCGACGCCACGTGCGTATAGAAATCAGCCAGCGTTTCTGGTGGATCGGGTTGCGGACGGAACATCGCCGTGTCGCGTACGTGCAGCACACCCGGCTCGTACACTCGCCACGGCCCCGTCACCCGGTCGGCATACGCCAGCCGGATGAACTCGCCCATGTGATTCGCAAAATACATGTAGTAACGGCCAAGCGGGTGCTCGACCCAGTCGGGCACGCGAATCACGGTAGCGCCGTTCACGTTCCCGCCGAGCGATGGCGAACTGTGAACCGTCATCAGCGGATTCTCGACAAGACGCGTCACGGCCACGGTCGGGGCCGCCGGTAGTTGAGGCGCGCCATCCAGGAACACTGTCGATATCGAGGCGATCAATACGGTCACGATCCCGGTGGTGCTGCGCATGAGCGTTGAGTCTCCTGCTCCTGGGCCGCGTCTGTCAGGCCCGCCCGCGTAATCGAGACCGAATCCCGAGCCCGAGCCCGAGCCCGAGCCCGAGCCCGAGCCCGAGCCCGAGCCCGAGC
>CADEEX010000123.1 GCA_902826465.1 uncultured Acidobacteriota bacterium | reverse complement strand
CTATCGCCACAGTAGCGCGGGGCGTCAGCCGAGCGCCCCCCCGGCTCCCGTTTAGGTTCGGGCGGGCGCGCTGGGCTAGAATGAAAGGCGGTCGTCGGACGTCAGGCGACCAATGTCGGGGCGTGGCTCAGCCTGGTAGAGCGCTCGGTTTGGGACCGAGATGTCGGAGGTTCGAATCCTCTCGCCCCGACCATCCTTCACTTCGTTCAGTCTGGTCGGGACGATTGTCTTCAGGCCATCGCGCGGCTCTCGCCGCGACTCGGCTCGAATCCTCTCGCTTCGGCAACGCTCGTCGCCCTCGGCTCGAATCCTCTCGCCTCCTACAGGCGCTTGTTCCCTCGACGGGGATACACTGCGGTCCGGCAGCCGGCTGTTCCCGCGCGCTGATCGCCACACCAGCAGGTCTCGGCACCGCCAGGCGCGCCCGCTGCAGGGCCGTTCGCCGAGTGATCTTGGTAGAAGTGCACCAGCGCGATGCCGAAGCGCTCGAGCGCCGGATTGCGCGGCGCCTTCACGTCGACCAGCCGCTCCGCGGTCTCGAGCGCCTCGTCGGCCGACGTCGGCATCGGCGCGTGACGCACCGAATCCCAGATGCGAAGTTCGTAGCGCCGGCGATGCCATTCCCGATTACTCGGGTCGATTGTGCATGTCGTGCACGTAGTGCGAGCGGGCATCGACCTCACTCAGTTTCGCCGACGCGTGACGCGACGCCTCGGCGAGCAGCGCCTGACGATCGGCATCAGGCATCGCGTGGAGTGACTCTTGGGTGTGGCCACCCATCGCCAGGAACTCGTCGATCAGCGCGCGCTCGAGTCCGCCGTGGGGTGATTGAAGAGGGGTTTCGGCGCGGTCATGGCTCATGGCACTCTCCTCCACGAGCAAGCGCTCGGGGGTGCGGCGTGGCGATCTCCAGTGTGGCACGTGAGCAGCGCGAACCACCTCGACCATCGGCCGCATATTCGATCGCGACGATTCCGTCCGGCTCCTCTACAGCAGGACACTCGTTCCAGACGCCAGACGGTCGAGCATGTCGCACAGGAACCTCGTCTTGCGTTCATGGTGCTCGGCCGATCGCCAATCCCAATTCGTCCCGCCTCGATAGTGGATGAACGACCCGAGAAGGATCTCCACGGCAAACGCGTCGTCATAGACGGCGCGGATGTCGGGCGGCAGCGTCTGCAGGTTGCCGTTCTCCGCCGTGATCGGCGACGCGTAGTCCATCCACTTCACTTTCACGTCGGGATGACGTTGCAGGTACTCGTAGCTGTGGCCGCCCACATCACACCCGACGCCGTCCACGGCATCAGGCCAGAAGCTCAAGGCGTCTCTGTCCGGCAAGCGCGCCATGTCGAGAAAGACAAGTCCCGGCCACAGGTAGTACACGTGACCTCGACTCTGCTCGAGACCGGCCATGGCGTGCCCGTCGAGATACTCGCGGATTGAGAACGGTTTGCCAGGGAACATGTCGCCGTCGAGCAGCACGGAGACGTCCTTATCGTCGCGGATGAAGTGCTCGTAGGCGAACTCGATGGCACGGGCATGCCCGTAGTTCGCCGTATCCCGCCTCGGATCGGTGACGGTGTAACTGGGAAGGTTCAGCGACCGCGCCATGTCGCCGATCTGCCGGTTGCCGTCCGGAATGCCGCCCTGCCCCTCGTCGTGACCGTCGTTGATCACAATGAGCTGGTGTTCGTCCTGCAGGAACCGGTCGAACATCTTCCGTTGATAGAACAGAAACTCCGGCCGGTTCACGGCAAAGGTGTAGATGCGGACCATCACGGTCCGACATTATGCGCCCGTCGAGTTATCCTCTGGCATCCTCCATGCTGTTTCTCTATGGGGAGGACAACGTCGCGCAACACGCATGGTTTTGCGACACATCCTGGGGAGACAACATGGCCAACGCACACATCCAGACACTGCGCGGCAAGAGCATCATGCCGAGTCTGACCGTCAACAATCTTGCCGACAGTCAGAAGTTCTTCGAAGGGCTCGGGTTCGAGATCGAAGACAAATGGGAACAGGACGGGAAGTTGCTCGGGCTCATGCTCAAAGCCGGCGACTGCAGGCTGGGGCTGAGTGAAGACGATGGGAAGAAGGGGCACGGCCGGATGAAAGGTGTTGGGATGAGCCTCTACATCGAAGCCGACGACGACATCGATCAGGTGGCGGCCAAAGCGAAGGCGGCGGGCGTGACGCTGAAATCTGAGCCGGCCGACACTGAATGGGGAAGCCGCGCCTTCGAGGTGATGGAGCCGAGCGGCTTTGCCATCACCATCACGTCGCCGAGCAGGAAGGCCTGAGGTTCTGGCCATGTCGCCTGGCCAGGCGGAAGCCTGGCCAGGTGATGAAGGCGCTCGCGGCTATGCCTTGGTCAGGCCTGGCTGCGGCACGATGCGGATGTACGGCTTGGGCGACTTCCAGCCGTTCGGATAGGTCTTCTTGGCGTCTTCGTCTGACACCGAGCCGGCAATGATGACGTCGTCTCCATGCTGCCAGTTCGCCGGCGTCGCCACCTTGTGCGTCGCCGTCAGCTGCAGCGAGTCGATGACGCGCAGTACCTCGTCGAAATTCCGTCCCGTGGTCATCGGATAGGCGATCTGAAGCTTGATCTTCTTGTCCGGCCCGATCACGAAGACCGTGCGCACGGTCTGGTTGTCGGCCGCGGTGCGGCCATCACACGTCCCGTCGATGGAGGCCGGCAGCATCCCGTACTTCTTCGACACCGCAAGGTCGGTATCGCCGATCAATGGGAAGTTCGGCGCGTAGCCCTGCGTCTCGTGGATGTCGCGCGCCCACGTCTCGTGCTTGTCCACGGGATCGACACTGAGGCCGATGAGTTTCACGTGACGCTTGTCAAACTCGGGCTTCAGGCGGGCCAGATAGCCCAGCTCGGTCGTGCACACGGGCGTGAAGTCCTTGGGGTGCGAGAACAGCACGGCCCACTTTCCGCCAAGCCATTCGTGGAAATTGATACGCCCCTCAGTCGTGTCGGCGTCGAAATCGGGAGCTACTTCGCCAAGCTGCAGTGCCATCGGATCATCCTCCAAACAAAGAAATCTACTTCAAGGACGCGCATATCTCCAGCAAGGGTCCCGTACGATGTCAAGTCTCGCCAGTGTTGAGCCGCGTGGAGGGGGCGAGCTCGATAGTTGGCTACGCCAATAGTTTGCCGTTGACACCATTTTGGCGGTGGATCTATCGTTCGCGTCACCGCCGTTGCCTGTCACGTCGCCGAAGAACGCACCGCAAGCCCTGCTCCATGTCGTGATGCTCGTGATGCAGAGCGTCGCCGCCGACATGCGCAATTCGGACCGCTTCGTCGAGCCGACGCAGATGGGCACGCTGATGCGAATCGCGATGGGACCGTGCACCATGACCGACCTGGCCCGTCACAAGGCGGTGAGCCTGTCCACGGTGTCGAAGTCGGTCGGCATGCTGGTCCGTCGAGGCTGGGTGGAACGATGGATCGACCATCACGACCGTCGTCAGACGCTGGTCCGGCTGACGCTGGCCGGCAGACGTGCGCTCTCCGCAATTCAGCAGAAGGCCGAGCAGCACGTCGATGAAAAGCTCGCCGCACTGGCCCCTGCCGAGCGGCGTCAACTGATCGCGGTACTGAAACGAGTGACAGACGTATTGAGCGAGTCGACACCGGGGGCATCGCTCGCCATCGCCATGACGCCACCAGTCAAGAACACGTCAACGAAGAAGACAGGAGAAGTGTGATGAAGCGAGTGCACCACCGGATGATGATGCTGATCGCCGCGACGTTGGTCACGCTCGCCGCAGTGAGCGGGGCCGCACAGGCGCCGGCGGCCGCCGCGGCGCCCTTTGTCGGGAACTGGACCCTCGGCCTCGACACGCCTCAAGGCGCCATGTCCATGGACCTGACCGTGAAGAACGACGGCGGCAAACTGGCCGGGTCGATCATGGCGGCCATGATCATGGTGGCGCCGCAGCCGGTGAGCGAGATTGCCGTGAACGGCAAGAACCTGGTGCTGCAGTACGCGTTCGACTATCAGGGCCAGGCGGTGCCCGCCGCGATCACGATCATGCCGGACGGCGATAAGTGGAAGGCGAGCTTTGATTTTGCTGGTGGCCAATTCGTGGTCGATGGCACGGCCGATAAGAAATAGACACGACCGGGCCAGAGGCCCGGCCGTGTCCGCGACCGCTTAGAAACCGCCGGGCGCGGTGCCGCCGCCACCCGTGCCTGACGCCGGTGCGCCAGTGCCGGTCCCGGGTGTTTGTGTGCCAGTACCGGGCGACGGTGGCGTCGTGCCGGTACCGGGTCGTGAGGTTCCGGGCGCAGGCCGCGGAGGCGGGGGCGGCGTGCCGCTACCGACCCCTTGCACTGGCGGTGTCACAGGGGCGCCAGGCCCGTAGCCCGGAGGGCACGGGAGCGTGCCGCTGGCGGGATTGACCGTCGTCGTCCGCTGCGTCGACGACCCGGGTGCGGTGCTGGCTGTCGCGGTCGCAGTCGACGTGCCGCTTGCCCCCGGGGCGCTGGTCGTCGATGGACTCGCGGCCGTGGTCGAGGTCACGCTACCGACGGCGGTGCCAAGGACCCCTTCCACGCCACTGGTATTCGTTCCGCTCGTGCCAACCGCACCGGTCGACGTCGCGGCCGGGCTTCCGGTGGTCGCACCGGTTGGTGACGAGGTGCCGGGGCGTGTGGTGGTCGAGGTCGCGCCGGTCGTGGACGTCCCCGATACACCGTTCACTGCGGTCAGCGGCACACACGGCGGCTGCACGGTCGGACGCGTCCCTGGCTGAGTCGTCGGCGCACCAGGTGTCGGGGTGGTGCTCGGCTGGCCGTTCGGCTGCGTGCTCGGTACTGGTGCCGTCGTGGCGCCGCCGGTCTGTGCGGCAACGGCAGAACCTGAAAGCGCGGCAGCTACGGCCGCGCCCGCTGTATACATTGCGAAAGTCTTTTTCATCCCATCCTCCTCAACGGTGCTGCACGCTGCAGTGCATCATCGATGCCGTTGGTAGGAAGGGATTCAGGAGCGCGGGCATCAGCGCGCGGTCTTCGGCTCCAGCTCGGCGCGCACCTTGGCGAGCAGCGCCTTCATCGTGAACGGCTTCTGCAGGAACGCGAGCTCGGCCTTTTCGAGCCCCTCGCGCAGCACCATGTCTTCGGTGTAACCGCTCAGAAACAGCACCTTCAGCGACGGTCGCTCGCGCAGCAGTTGTTCAGCCAGCTCGCGGCCACCCAGATCCGGCATCACGACATCGGTCACCAGCAGGTCGAGCGTACCGCGGTGTTCGCGGGCCAGTCGCACCGCATCGGTGCCGCCTGATGCCACCAGCACTGTGTACCCCGCCTGGGCCAGCGTACGACGGAGCAGGGTGCGTAACGGCGGTTCGTCTTCAACGACGAGCACGGTCGCCCCGAGAGTGGCCGCCGCGGGACCCGGTGTGGGCATGGGCGGCACGGCTTTCCCGGGTTGCGCGGCGAAGAGCACGCTGAACGTACTCCCCCGCCCGACCTCGCTCGACACCAGCACTGCGCCGCTCAGCTCGTCGACGATCGTCCGCACCGTGGCAAGCCCAAGGCCGGTGCCCTTGCCTGGTCCCTTCGTCGTGAAGAACGGTTCGAAGATCTGCTGCTGCACCTCTGCACTCATGCCGGCGCCGGTATCGGCCACCGACAGCACCACGTAGCGGCCAGGTTCGAGCTGTGGCCCACGCCCCTGCTCGTCAGGCGCCACGTCGCGCACGTCGGTCCCGATCGTCAGCGTGCCACCGGTCGGCATCGCAGCGCGCGCGTTGAGCGACAGGTTGATGAGCACCTGGCTCATTTGGCCTGGATCGGCGAGTACTGGAGGCAACTCCGGATGCAGGGCGATGTGCACCGCAATATCGCCGCTGATCAGCCGTTCGAGCATCCGCCGCGTCTCGGTGACGATGGTATTGAGATCGAGGAGGCGCGGCTCGACGATCTGCTTGCGGCTGAAGGTGAGCAACTGACGGGTCAGCGCGGCCGCGCGTTCACCGGCGGCATAAATCGCGTCGAGCAGTGGCCACGCCGGCGCGGTTCGCGGCGTCTCCTCGCGCAGAATCTCGGCGTTGCCACCGACCACGGTCAGCAGGTTGTTGAAGTCGTGCGCGATACCGCTGGCGAGCTGGCCGATCGCTTCCATCTTCTGCGACTGCGCCAGCCGCCCCTCGAGATCGCGGCGCGTCGCCTCGGCCTGTTTTCTCTCCGTGATATCGCGCGTCTCCGCCAGCAGCAGCACCACCTGCCCCTCATCGTCGAGGATCGGCTGCAGCGAGAAGTCGACGTCGATCGTCTGTCCGTCGGGCCGCCGATGCTGAAGCTCGGCGCGCACGGTGCGGCCGGCGTGTGCCGACTGCACCGCCTCCTGGAGCACACGCGTCTGTTCAGCCGTCTGTGTCCACCACGGCGCGGCCCAGAGCGGGCGGCCGGCGATTGCGGACGGTGCCACCGACGAGAACGCGAGCGCGGTCTGGTTGGCCTGGAGCAGACGTCCATCGCGGTCGAGCAGTGCCACCAGCTGGAAGGTCTGGTTGAAGATGGCGCGCAGGCGCTGCTCGCTCGCCACCAGTCGCTCGCGCACCTGGCGATGGCGGCGGGCGATGAGCAGGGCGAACACCACCACCCACGGCAGGCTGGCGACGACGCCGAAGAAGGGTGCGGACGACACACTGCCGTACACGCGGAGAAACGGCACCAGCAGCGTGGGAATCTCGAACGCGTAGGCGAGCAACACGAACAGGCCGGCCACGCGGTCGCGCAGCCACAGGCGAACACCGCAGAACAGGCCGAACACGAGGATGGCGAAGAACAGCGCGAAGATCGGTCCTGCCCACCAGCCGGCCGGGCCCTGCTGCGGCACGACGATCGTTTCGCCCCAGGGCATCACCGACTGGCCCATGCCGATCACGTCCTGATTGAGCGGCGTCAGCAGGTTGGCCGTGAACACGGCGAGGAGCACCGCAGACACGGGCCACACGAACGACCGCGCACGGACCTCGGCGACGAGCGCCGCACACCACAGCCAGCCGAGCCACTGGAGCATCGTGAGGCTGATGCGTACGCGGAGCACCGCGTGCGCAAAGTCCGGGTCGGTGGACGTGGCGGTCAGCAGCAGGACGATGCTGAGACCGGTCTGGACGAAGCATTCGACGGCGAACACGCCAAGCAACCGCTCGCGTCTCGACGACCACCAGAGGAGCAGCGGGTACAGCCCGGCGCAGGCGAAGAAGCCGGCGAGCACGCTGTAAGTGAAGACAAAGGGTCCGATCACGTGTCGGTTATGTCATACGGGCGCGCCTCTGCTTTGTCAACGGAATTGACGAGGCTGTAGCAGATAGTGTGAAAGGCCCGCGAACGGCGCTAGCGCGCAGCCACCGCCTTGAACGGCGTGCTCGCGAGCGTCTTGCCCCACATGAGCGCGATGCGGCCGCCGTCGTTCTTCATGTCGAGGAACGACCACGTCAACTGATCGACCTCGAACGGCAGCGTGTCGAGCTTCATGGACACGCGGACGAGGTCCTTGTCAGGTGTAACTGTAGGCGCGCCACGCCGGCGGCGCCGGCAGTCCCTGCGCACCGACATCGTTGGCCGCCTTGCCGTAGTCGGCGCCCGACCCGAACAGGTCACGTCCGCGCTGCAACGGCCGGCCGTAGGTGATCTCCACCCACTTGCCGTTCTGATACGACTCGCGTCCGAGCGTGAACGCCGGGCGTGGCGGCGTGACCCATTGCCCGAGCACCTGCGTCTGCACCGATCCCTCGGGGCTGAGAGGGCGAGGCGGCGGCGCCTGGCCGATTTCCTTGTTCGAAATGGCCGGGTCTGACGTTTCATAGACACCACACCGGCAACCGCGCGACGCGTCTCTCTTCCCAGGAGTCTGCTCATGGCCACACGCAAGAAACGATCGGCGGCACCAGCGCCCCCCGCCAAACCGAAATCGCTGACGCGCAAGACGGCCGCCACCAAGCTCGACCCCGACATCCATGTCTTCGGCAACCGCGTGGTGTGCGAGACCGAGCCGCGCGGCCACGCGACCCCGCGTGGCCTGTCGCGCGACAGAATCGTCCTCGACGCCTCCGAAGGCTTCATTCCGCTGTGGACGAAGGACACCACCCTGCGGTGGCGGTTTCGCGAGAGCTCGATGAAGGTGTTCGTCAATCCGACCGCCGCGAAGACCGAGATCCGTAGCCTGCTGGCCGAGGCAATCCTGGCCTGGGGCGACGCCGTGCCGGTGAAGTTCGCCGAACGGCGCGACGCGTGGGACTTTGAAATCGTGATGCGGAATGCCGACGACTGCGACGCCACGGGCTGCGTGCTGGCGAGCGCCTTCTTTCCCGACGCCGGTCGTCACGCGCTGACGATTTACCCGAAGATGTTCGAGCAGAGCCGCGACGAGCAGATCGCCACCATCGTCCACGAGATCGGGCATGTGTTCGGCCTCCGACACTTCTTTGCCGACGTCGAGGAGACCGCATGGCCGGTGCAGGTGTTCGGCACGCACAAGCCGTTCTCAATCATGAACTACGGCAACGAGAGCGTGCTGACGGCCGACGACAAAGCCGACCTGAAGCGGCTCTATCAGCTGGTGTGGCGAGGCGAGCTGACCAAGGTGAACGGGACGCCGATCAAGCTGGTGAAGCCGTTCCACACGCTGGCGGAACCTGATGCCGCGCCGAATGGCGCGACGGCGTTGATGCCGCTGCCGCGCGCGGCGTATGTAACGGGATTGTGAGCGTGAACAGCGAGTCCGGCTGGAGGCGGACTGCACGCACCTGACGCCACGTACGAAGGCGGACGTGACATGGCGTGCGAGAAGAGGCGGCTCCGAGGAGCCGCCTCTTCGATTTTAGAACCTCACCACGGCGCCCAGCTGGAACGTGCGCGGGTTCAGCACTGATCCTGGCTGGTTGTAGGCCGCCGCCCCAAAGAGCAGGCTGCGCGTGTCGAACACCGGCGCCACATTCAGCAGGTTGAACATGTCGAGCTTCGGCTGAATGGTCATGCGGCCAAGCTTCACCGTCTTCGTCACGTTCACATCGAGCTGGTTGATGCGGTCGCCGTACTCCGTCATCGGCGCAATCAGCGGCACGTTCAGTGACGCTTCGGTGATGTTCGGGTTCACCAGCTGACCGGCCGTGCACGTCCCTTGCGCTACGCATGGCATCGACGCCGAGTAAGTGGTGGTGCGGGTAATCTGCCACACCGATCCGGCGCCGTTCGGCGGGTTGTTGGTGGTGATACCGCTCGGGCCAGACACGCCGGTGAGCGCGTACTGCGCTGAGGTGCCAAACAGATAGCCCGGCAGGCTCTGGAACGACATGCCGACGGTCACGCCGTAGGCCACCGGCACGCTGCCGGCCACCTTGAACTGCGTGCGGAACGGCAGACCGCTCTGCGACTGGTCGCAGTACAGCAGGCGGTTGGGATCCGACACTTCGTCGCAGACGTTGGCAATCATGCGCTCACTCATTCCGCCGCCAAACAGACTGATCCCGCGCGGCAGGCGCATGTTGAAGTTGTACTCGAAGCCGTTGTACTTCATCGTCCGGTCGGTGGCGTTCTCGTCCACGTTCGACACCGCACTCAGCTTGTTGGCGTTCACCGAGTAGTAGTCGATGGCCGCGCCGTCGATCGGATTGAAGACGGTGAACTTGTTGTAGTCGGCGAAGGTGCGGAGCACGTTGGTCCGTCGACGGAGGTTGTGATACTGGCGGCCGTACCAGCCGGCGGTGACCGAGACGCCCGGTAGCAGCTGGTGCTGAATGGCGATGCTGGTCTCGACGTTGAACATCCGCTTGATGTCGCTGGCGAAGGTGCCGAGATTGGCGACGCCGAAGCCGGTCGGCAACTGCGCCAGATTCAGCTCGCACCCGGCCTGCAGATAGACGCATCCGCGGTCACCCTGCGGCACCGAGTCGCCGTTGAGGTCGGTCCAGGTCACGTTCTGGGTTTGAAGTGAGTTCGGGTTGTAGGAGCTCGCGAACCCCGTGGTGCCCGCCTGCATGTATTTGCCGATCGAGAACTTCAGCGCCGTCTTCTGGTTACCGAACATGTCGTAAACAAGGCCCGCACGGGGGGCAATGCTCGTCCAGGTCGGCATCTTGATTTCGTCGAAACTGCGTGCTGATACGAACCGGCCGCCGGGCGACACCGCCGCCCTCGTGCTCGACGAGAAGCGCTCGAAGCGGGCGCCATAGTTCAGCGTCAGTCGATCGATCGTCCACGAGTCCTGCGCGAAGATGCCGAAGTCGGCGTCCAGCCTGTCGCCAAAATCGAGCGGCGTGTTCAGGATGGTCGCCTGGAACGGCTCGCCATTCCGGAAGAGCGCGCGCAGGTCGCCGTTGGCGTTCCGCCAGTAGTTGTAACGGCCCCACGTATCCTGCATCCCGACCTTCACGTTGTGCTGGCCGGTGATGTACGACACCGCCGCGACGACCGCAAAGCGATCCGGAGCCATCCCCGACTGGGTGGCCGCCGCATTCCACTGCGTGCCGAGCGAGATATCCTGCTTGTTGATGCCGGTGTACCACTCGGGCGAGAACGCGGTCTTCTCGATCCCGGGTTGATAGATGACGTTGTAGCGTTCGTAGTTGGTCGAGAAACCACCTTCGAACAGGATGCGGTTCGACACGGCCGACGAGAACTTCGCCGTACCCACGGTGTAGATCGGCGAGTTCCACACCTGCGACGCCGTCTCCGGATCGAGTCCGGCCGTCATCGCCGCGCCGCGGTCCTTCAGGATGCGGTCGTTGTACACCGCCAGCTTGTTCTTCTGGCTGATCTGCCAGACGATGCGCGCCTGGATGCTTTTGATGCTTTGGGCATCGACGCCGCGAG
>CADEEX010000122.1 GCA_902826465.1 uncultured Acidobacteriota bacterium | reverse complement strand
GGCATCGACCCGGCAACTGCGGCCCCTGCCTACGAGCGAATGCTCACGTACTATCTGATCGTCGCGATCCTCACGGGTCCTGCCTTTCCGATTACGTTTACCGCGCTGTACATCAAGTATCGAACGCTACGCTATCGCTTCGATGGCGAAGGCGTCTGGCGCGGTCAGGGACTGCTGTGGCGCAGCGAGGTCAACGTCGCCTATCGACGGATTCAGGATATCCACCTCACAAATGGCTTCATTCAGCGCTGGCTTGGGCTGGCGACCGTGAGCCTCCAGACGGCGTCCGGATCCTCTACGGCGGAAGTGACGATCGACGGCGTGCTCGAGGCCGAAGCGCTCCGCGACTACCTGTATACGAAGATGCGAGGGGTACGCGACGCCGCTCCACCTGCCGCCGCCGCTTCCGCAGAAGTCGCGAGCGGCGATGAGGCGCTGGCGCTACTCACCGACATTCGCGATTCGCTCGGTCGTCTCGAGGCACGACTCGGCGAGCAAGGCACCCAGCGGTGACCGCGCCGGTCGATACCGCGGCGGCCTGGATCTATCGCGGTGTCTGGGCGAGCGTCGTGGCGCTCTTCCGCGTGCCGGCGCACCCACCGACGTTGCCGACGACGGGCGAGGCGATCCGCTCGATCCGTCCCGCCGCAGGCTTCCTCCGTTATCTCAAGTTCTTCTTCTGGCTCCTGCTGATTCCTGGCGATGTGATACCGGTGGTGCTGTGGCTGTCGATTGCCGCGGCGCGTCCGTCAATCGCGGTGTGGCTGGTGCTGCCGCTGCTCCTGGTCATGGCGGTGCCCGACATCATCGCCTACGTGGCGATTCACCTTCGCTACGACACCACCTGGTACGTGCTCACCGACCGCAGCCTGCGCATCCGTCGCGGCATCTGGGTGATTCACGAAACGACGATCAGCTTCGAGAACGTGCAGAACGTCGAGGTGAGTCAGGGACCGGTGCAGCGCTACTTCGGCATTGCCGACGTCCTGGTGCAGACGGCCGGCGGCGGTGCCCGCCATCAGAAGAGCGGCGGCTCGCCGTCGCTCGGCTCGCACGTTGGCATTCTGCAGGGGCTTGACGATGCCGAGGCGGTGCGCGACGTCATTCTCGATCGCGTCAGGCGCACCCGATCGGCGGGCCTCGGTGACGACCAGACCCATGCCGTTCATCCAGGCCGCGCGCGTCCGCTGCACTCACCGGCGCAGGTCGCTGTTCTTCGTGAGATTCGTGACCTGGCGCGTCGCGTGGCCGCACCGCGGCAGTCGTAGGGGCGTTCAGATGGTGTTTGCGAAACAACTGCGTGACGGGGTCCGACGCGGCCGCATCACATGCAGCATTCGCATCTGGACCAGCCCACGTGTGAAGGCGGGCGGACGCTACCGGATGGACGATGGGTCGATCGTCGTCGACTCGATCGCGCCGATGGCGATCGCCGACGTGACACACGCTCTCGCACGCGAGTCCGGTTTCGACAGCGTCGAGCACCTGCTCGGCATCGCGAAACATGGACGGGGCGAACAGGCCTACCTGATTCGGTTTCACTATCTGCCTCCCGGCGGATGGGAAACGTAGGGGGGCTTCCATGTTCGTTCTGCGCCGGCCGTCCCGCGAGCGGATTCAGGATTTCCTGCAGGCGTCCGATCAGCTGCCGCTATCGTACACACCGATTGGGCTGGTCGAGCGCGGGGCGCCCGGGTTTGTGGTCGACCACCATTCGGTGGTCATCGGTCACGGCCGGGCGGCATTCGATCGTGCGCGCGCGGCGCTTCTCGTTTGGCGGCACTTCGAGCTGGGCTGGCTGGACCTGTGGCCGCAGCGGGCACCCATCGTCGAAGGGACCGTTGTGGCCTCGTGCATACGACATCTCGGCTTCTGGTCGATGAATGCATGCCGTGTGGTCCACGTCCGCGACATCGAGAACGAGTTTGCCTTTGCATACGGCACGCTGACGAATCATGCTGAGTGCGGCGAAGAATTGTTCAACGTGTCACTGGACCCAGGTAGCGGAGCAGTAACCTATCTGATTCGCGCTGTCTCGCAACCGCGGGCGCCGCTCGCCCGACTGGGCTACCCGTATACGCGTCTGCTTCAGGCCAGGTTCCGATGCGACTCGTCGGCGGCCATGATGCGCGCGCAGGATGTTGGAGTTCCGGTGTGATTCGAACCACCCTGATCGTTGCGCTGCTGATGCTTCGGGCAACCCCATCGTCAGCGCAGACAACGCCGTCAAAGACAGCAGAGGTCGCGTTCGTGGCCCATCGTGGCGGCATTGTGCCCGGCTATCCCGAGAACACGCTGGCGGCATTTCGTGAGGCCATCCGCCACGGCGCCGAGGTGATCGAGATCGATCTACGCGGCACCAGCGACGGCGCCATCGTCATCATGCACGACGAGACGGTCGACAGGACGACCAACGGCAAGGGCGCGGTGACGTCGCATACGCTGGCTGAACTCAAGGCGCTCGACGCCGGAGCGGGTCAGCGCATCCCCACCTACGAAGATGTGCTGCAGTTCGTGGCCGGCACGGGCGTGAAGCTGCTGCTCGACATCAAGCCGAGTCCGTCACTCGACAAGCCGCAAGTTGTTCGCCTGACCGAGAAGTACAACGCAGTTCAGAACGTCATCGTGGGTCCGCGCAGTGTCGACGACCTCAGGGCGTTCAAGGCGCTCAATCCGAATCTCCGGACGCTTGGATTCATTCCTCGTGCCGAAGACATCGAGCCCTTCGTCAATGCCGGTATCGACATCATCCGCCTGTGGCCCGAGTGGATCTACGCGAATCCTGCGCTGGTGCCGAAGGTGCGCAGCCTCGGCAGGCCAGTCTGGACGACCGCGGGAGAGGCGCCGCGCGACGAGCTGCAGAAGCTGATCACGCTCGGCGTCGATGGCATTCTCTCTGACTTCCCCGCAGTGATGAACGCCCTGCTCATCGACCGGCGGAAGTAGACCACAGCCCCGAGCCCCGAGCCCCTAGCCCTGAGCCCCCAACCTCGAACCTCCAACCTCCGGTCGTTTCACCGAGATCGCCACTCCGTCCCTGAGCGGCACGGTTGACGTCATCAACTGTGGGTGCGACGCGAGCCGCTCGTTGTACTCGACGATCGCACGCGTGTCGTCGGCGTTCTTCCGTGGATGAGCGACGTATCCCGGCACGACCTCGCCGTCCCACAGCACGTTGTCGGTGACGAGCAGTCCACCCGGCCGCAGCAAATCGACAAGTTTGTCGAGCAGCGTGTTGTAGAGCGGCTTGTGGCCGTCCTGGAAGATGAGGTCGAACGGCCCAGAGACCTTGACGATCTTGAGCGACGCATCGCCGACCATCACGCTGACCCGGTCGCTCAGCCCGGCCTTCTCAAAGTTCGCCTTGGCCTCGGCCGCACGCCCGGCGTCCTTCTCCATGGTGATGAGCATGCCGTTGGCCGGTAACGACCGGGCCAGCCAGATGCCCGAGTAACCGATCGCGGTGCCGATCTCAAGGATGCGCCTGGCGCCAATCGCCGTCGCCAGCACGTGCAGCAGGGCGCCGACTTCGGCGTCGACCAGTGGCAGGCCGCGCTCGACACCGACCCGCGCGATCTCGACGAGCACGTCGCTACCGGCACGATTCAAAGTGCTCAGGTAACCCTCGACGGCGTCGGGAACAATCTGGCCCATAATGATCGGCATCTTACATGCGCCAGACCAAGATCATCGCCACGGTCGGACCGGCGTCAGACTCTGACGCGGTCCTCGACGCGCTCATCGCCGGCGGTACCGACATCGTCCGCCTCAACTTCTCGCACGGCACGCACGAAACGCACGCGGCCACCTACGCGCGCGTGCGCGCCGCCGCCAAGCGGGCCAGGCGCGAAGTCGCCATCCTGCAGGATCTCGGCGGTCCGAAGATCCGCACCGGACGGCTCGAAGGTGGCCGACCGATTAATCTGGAGCGAGGCGAAACGCTTCGCATCGCCACCGGCGATTTCGAGGGCGGCCCAGGTCGCATCGCGACGACGTTCGCCGGCCTCGCACGGGGTGTGCAACCCGGCGATCACCTGCTCCTCTCAGACGGCTCGATTGAACTGCGCGTCGACAGCTCTGATGGCACCGAAATCGTGACCACCGTGCTCGAGGGTGGTCGGCTCGGACAGCACAAAGGGATCAACGCGCCAGGCATTCCGCTGCCGGCCTCGGCCGTCACGAAGAAGGATGCCGAGGATCTCCGCTTTGGCCTCGCACTCGGCGTTGACATGGTGGCATTGAGCTTCGTGCAGAACGCCGGCGATGTGCGGCAGGCGCGGCAGATCATCACCGACGCGGGCAGCCATGTGCCGCTCATTGCCAAGCTCGAACGGCCGCAGGCGCTCGAACAGCTCGACGAGATCATTTCGAGGTCAGACGGTGTGATGGTGGCGCGCGGCGACCTCGGTCTCGAGATGCCGCTCCAGAAAGTACCCCGCGCTCAGAAAGAGATCATTCGCCAGGCGCGCTTGCGTCAGGTGCCGGTGATTCTCGCGACACAGGTGCTCGAGTCGATGATGACCGAAGGACGCCCGACGCGTGCCGAAGTCAGCGATGCCGCGAACGCCGTGGACGATGGGGTGGATGCGATCATGCTGGCGGGTGAAACCGCCTCAGGCGCCCATCCGGCGAAAGCGGTGCAGACGCTCGACGCCATCATCCGTGACGCCGAAGCCGGGATGTCGTCACCGCGCCTCGTCTACGCCAGCGATGCCGACGATCATTCGCAAGCGATCTGCGATGCGGCGGTGACACTTGCCGAGCGCGGTAACGCGCAGGCGATTGTCGCTATTACGCGCGGCGGCAAGAGCCCGCGGCGTTTGTCGGCCCTCCGTCCGCGCGTGCCGATTCTGGCGGTCACGGAACGCAACGACATTGCCCGCCAGTTGTCGCTCCTGTGGGGCGTGTTTCCCGTGTGCATCGACGCGCTCGAACGGGTCGATCTCGCCGGCACGCAGATCAGCCGGCAACTGATGGATCAGGGCCACGTGCCCGAGGGGGCGCTCGTCGTCCTGCTCAGCATCACGCCTGATCTCGGTCGGGTTGACGCCAACTACCTCAAGATCCAGCGATTCTGATGCGCCACTACGCGAGGATGATCGCCGGCGGCGTCGCCGCTGTGGTCGTGATCGCTGTCGTGGCGCTGGTGCTCAACCGCTTCGAACTGCCAAGCTCCCAGCTCGAGCTGCGCGAGATCGCGCGCCTGCTCATGACGCGCGGCGTGAAGATCGTCGTGATCGTGGTGTCGGCGCTGGTCGTGATCAGGGCGGCCACGCTGGGCATCGGCGCCATTCAGCAGCGTGTCGGCGTCGGCTCCGTGCAGCGCGACCTCGAGTGGCAGCGTCGCGCCAGCACCCTCGCCGGCATCCTGACGCGCCTGGTCACCTCGGTGGTCTGGTTCGTGGCGCTGCTGATGCTGCTGCGCGAACTCGCCATCGACGTGCTGCCGCTCCTGACGGGCGCCGGCATCGCCGGTCTGGCGATCGGTTTCGGTGCGCAGAACCTGGTGCGCGACGTCATCACCGGGTTCTTCCTCATTCTCGAAGATCAGGTGCGCGTCGGCGATTCGGCCCGTATCAACAACATCGGCGGCACCATCGAACAGGTCAACCTTCGCACCATCGTGTTACGCGACGGCGAAGGGGCGGTGCATGTGTTCCCGAACGGCACTGTCACAGCGCTCGCCAATCTGAGCAAGCACTTCTCGTTTGCCATCGTCGATGTGAAGGTGGCCTACGAGGAGCATCTTGAACGCGTCTTCGGGACGATGCGAGAGGTGGGTGCGGCAATGCAGACCGATGCGTTCTTTGGGCCGCTGGTGGTCGGGCCGATCGACGTGCTGGGCGTTGAGTCGATCGAGGACGGGCGCGTGACGATTCGCGCCAAGTTCAAGACGCTGCCGCTCCACCAGGGCAAGGTGGCGAACGAACTGCGCCGGCGTCTGCTCGGCGCCATGGTCGGACGCGGCATCAGACCCTACGCGAGATAAGCCCTACGCGAGATCAGCCATGAGCAGCAACGACTACCACTTCATCACCCGCTGGCGGGTGACGGCCACCTGCGGAGAAGTGGCCGACATCATTGGCGATGCTGGCCGGCTGCCGCTGTGGTGGCCGTCGGTGTACCTGGCGGTGCGCGAGATTGCGCCACCGGACGCCAACGGCCTCGGGCGTCGCGTGCGGTTGCGCACCAAGGGCTGGCTGCCGTACACGCTCCAGTGGGAATCGGTGGTGACGGCGTCGAACTATCCCCACGGGTTCACCCTGGCGGCGAGCGGCGATTTCAATGGCACCGGCGTCTGGACGTTCACGCAGGACGGTCCGATGGTGAACGTGGTGTACGACTGGCGAATCTCGGCGGAGAAGCCGCTGCTGACGCTGCTCGGGCCGGTGCTGAGGCCGGCGTTCGAGGCGAACCATCGGTGGGCGATGCGGCAGGGCGAAGAGAGCCTGCGGCTCGAGCTGCTGCGTCGCCGTGCCGTGAATGCGAAGGCGCGTGAGGCGGTGCCACCGCCACCAGGCCCGGTGACCTACGCGGCGGTGACGCTCGTGGGAGGCGCCGCCGTTATCGGCGGGACGCTCGCGTACCTGATGATCCGCGCCCGCCGTCGGTCGAAGGCGAGGGCTTCGAGACGTCGACGCGCCTGAGGTTCGCTGAGCGATCGCCAACTCCCCGCAGGCAGTGCATGCGCAGTTCCCGTTCGAGCCATCGGCACTCGTCGTCGGAGAGTGCCCGCAGCTCGGTGGGTGTCGAGCCGGCCCATCGGCTCAGTGCGGCATACAGATCTTTCTTGCTCTTGTAGCCGACATCCCACGCCACCGTTTCCACCTTGGTCGTGGAGCGCAGCAGGGCAATGGCGCGCATCACCCTGGCGAGGTGCACGTAGGCCGAGGGCCGCATCCCGAACCGCGTCATGAACTCGCGACGAAGAATGGCGGGGCGCGCGTCGACGGCGGCGGCCAGGGCGTCGATCGTCCAGCTTCGGTTCGGTTCGCGACGAATCATCTGCGCGACACGCACGGCGATGTCGGCCGGGTGATCGTGCTCGACCCCGGCGAAGAACAGCTGCAGCCAGTCGCGAAAGGCGACACGCGGATCGGCGTCGCGCCACTGGGCGAAGCGGCTGACGTGCGACCAGATCGTCGCTTCGCAGCCGCACTTCACCGGCGGATTCTGTTCATGCAGCGCGTGCACGACGCGCCCGCACGCGTCCATCAGAATCGTTGACAGGACTGCCCCGTGCAAGGCATCCGGCGGCGGATCGAGCGTGTCGACAAAGTGCTGCAGCAGAAAGATTGAGCTGCGCACGTCAATCGTTGCGAGATCTTCGGTAAGGCGCTCGACCGCGCCGTCGGTGGATGCCAGCCAATCCGTGCGAATCGTACCCATTCCGCAGCATCGTAGTGTCGCTTTGCGTCGACGGATCCGCATTCTTCGGAGCTCCGATCGCTTTGTGTGCAAAACGCCGAGCTCGCAAATGCCCAGGATTCATTCACGGAAAACGACCTCGTTCCTATAGCGCGGGAATGAATCGGTCCAGACGATCCGTTTGGGAACTCTAATGCCGGTCGGTTCCCACTCGAGGTGCGTTACACCTGTAGATGGAAGGTCATTTCAGAAAGGAAAAGACGATGCATCTCCTGCGTGTGGTGCTCGCCTCGTTCTGTGTGGTGCTGACGTCATCAGGGTCGGGCTGGGCGCAAAGTGCGGGCGCCACGGTCGGCTGGCGCAGCGATAGCCTCAGGATTGCAGACAACTGGAATACCTTCACCACCGACATGCGCGTCACGCGGCGCCATGTGAAGACCAACGGTCAGGCGCTTGGCGCGCTTGTCCCCGACGCGTCGTATCGGCTCGAGCGCTCCAATCGTACGGGGAACTGGAAGACGGTCACGACCGTCGTCTCGATGGCCCAGGCACCGCAGACGATGCTGAGCGCGGCCACGGTGCCTCCGCGAGCGGTGTCCGTCACGCGTCTCGAAGACGACGAAGACGGCACGCCGGTACGTGCCTACGACGCACAGGGGCGGCAGTTACGCGACTTTCACCAGACCGGCGCCACCCAGACGATGGCCTCCGCGGTGGCGGTCGCGTCGCCGCCGCGATCGTTCGATCGCGCCTGGATCAACAGCATGGTGGCGACCAAGGCCCAGAAGGCCGCACGGCTGCTCGCCTACGAGCGCCGCTTTGGTCCTCCGGTGACGGCGCCGACCAGCAGTCCCACGAACGCCGATGGCACGGGTGGCAGGCGGAAGGTGTACACCAGGCACACCGGCGACACGGTGCAACAGCTCATCACCGACGGAAGTCTGGGAGTGCCGCTCGAGTTCATCGAGACCCGCGCCAATGTGCAGGCGGTTCGTCAAACCTTCAGCTACGGCACCACGCCCGATGGTGTGGTGCGCGTCGGCAGCCGATCCGAGATTCGGCTCTCGCCTGAGATCGACGAGGTGCTGGTCGTCGATACGACGTACTCCAACATTCGCCTGGAGCGGAGGTAAGCCATGCGCCGTTCCATGTCCTTTGTACTCGTGTGCGCCCTTGTCGTGATGTTTGCGGTGCCGGCGTTGGCACAAGACCGTGACGCCGTGTTTCTGCACGGGCTCAAGTCGTCTCCGGATACGTGGCAGGGGGCGTCAGACCGGCTCGCGGCCAGGCTGGCGATCAACCCTCGTCGTCCCGCGCTCGACTGGAGCGCGTTCTACGAGACCCAGGCGGCCAGGCTCGAGACGCAAGTCGGTGGGTCGGTCAGCCACGACGTGATTGCCATTGGCCACAGCAACGGTGGCATCGTCGCCCGCGAATGGGCGAGCCGGCGAGACGTCGGTGCACTCATCACCGTCGGCTCTCCGAATCAAGGTGCGCCGTTCGTGGATCACATCTTCGAGTGGCTGTGGTTCGCCGACGATCTGTTCACGCGCCTCTCGAACATCAACGTGATCTACACGCAGCTCGTCGATCACGATACGTGGTGGTGGTTGCCGGCGCAGTGGTTGCCGGTGTTCGCAAACGCCATCGACTTCTGGGACGTGGCGAACCAGGGGCTCGTGTCGCTGGGCTTCGAGTTGAACGCGCCGGTGCTGCCACAGATGCGCGTCGAATCGAGCTACATGGCGCGCTTGAATTCTGCCGAGAGCCTGAATCGCGAAGCGAGTGCGGTGTCGCAGCGCGCCGCCATCGTGTCGATTCCGTCCAACTTCTACTATGGCGGACCGTTCCGGGTGATGCAGCCGGACAACTACGGCGACTGGCACAACGGCTTGATCATCACCGGTGTGGCGCTCGACGCGCTCGCATGGACCGTGCGCGCGCTCGCCGACTGGGACGACTTTGGCGCACTGCTGCTGGCCGATCACTTGAGTGTGGCCGCCGAGTGGGCGCTGCAGTTCGAGGAGGTGTGGTGTCGCTCGGTGTCCGACCCATCGCCGCTCTATCTGGCGCACTGCTACGAGCACGATGGCATCGTGCCGGCCTGGAGTCAGGCCT
This sequence comes from uncultured Acidobacteriota bacterium, assembly GCA_902826465.1. Taxonomy (GTDB): domain Bacteria; phylum Acidobacteriota; class Vicinamibacteria; order Vicinamibacterales; family CAVVIG01; genus CADEEX01. Next base: position 1,485 of record CADEEX010000122.1, on the reverse strand, counting down.
ACGACCATCCACGGGTGCCCCTCTTCGTGGTGTACGACGGACCGATCCATACGCGTGAGACCAGCGACAGCGATGAGCCGCTGTTTGCGGCGCTCACCAACGTCGCGCAGGTGCCGCTTCGCTCGACGCCCACGCCCACCCCGGACCCTGCGCCCGCGCCAGACCCGTCACCGGCGCCAGACCCGGATCCAGCGCCCACTCCTCAGCCTCAACCGGAACCGGTTCCCACGCCGACGCCTGCTCCCGTGCCACTCCCACCGCCCTCACCGCCTCCGGCGGTGCCACCAGCGCCGGCACCTGAGCCTCAACCGGAATCACCCCCTCCGTCGGCACCGACCGGACGCTACAAGATTTCCGGCGACGCCTGCGTGTGGGAGCCAAACGACAGCGGGCCCGATCAGTGCGCGTTGCCGCCAGCACCAACCGGCCGCTACAAGGTGAGCGGTGGCGCGTGTGTGTGGGATCCGAACGATGGCGGCCCGAATCAGTGCGTGCCATGAGGTTGTCCTGCGGCTCCACCAGTGCCGCGCTCGTGGTCGCTGTCTGGGCTGCAGCGGGATCGGAGGCGCGCCTCGTGGGCGCGCCTCCACCGCCCTCGGCGCCCACCCTGCTCTGGCAGCGGACGGAACAGGGGCATGGCCGGCCAGCACTCGACGACCACTCGGTCTACTTCCTGACGCGAGACCACAGCGTCATTGCGCTCGAGGCGGCTACGGGTGCCCTGCGGTGGCGACAAACTACAGGCGAGCCCGGCGAGGTCACCGTCGGCTCCGCCGTGGTCTCTGCAGGTCCCGTCGTCGTCGCCGGCGACTACAACCTGGTGGCGTTCGACAGGGCCACCGGCAGAAGGCGATGGCACTTCGTGCCGGCCGTGGGCCATGCTCCTGGGATCTTCCTTGGCGGCGTTGCGGGTGGTCGCGTCTTCGCCGGATCAGGTGCAGGGCGCATCTACGCCGTGCACACCGACTCCGGCGAGCTGTCGTGGTCCGCCCTTGCGGCGCCGACCACCGATGCCACGGTCTTCGCGCCAGTCACCGACGGTCGCGTGGTGGTGGCTGGCTACACCGTGTTCTCGACGCCCGTCACAGGCGGCGTGGCGGCATTCGAGGTGGCGTCCGGGCGGCCGCTGTGGCGCACCGCGTTTCCGCCGGCGTCCGACCCGCTGCTTGGCACCGGTTCGACCGGTGGGCCGGTGTTGGCCGCCGACGTGGTGGCGGCGACGCGCGGCGACGGACAGATCTTCGCGTTCCATCGCGACACCGGCGTGGTGCGCTGGACGCTGCCGGCCAGTACGACGTTCCCTGAGTACCTGCGCGGTCCAATCGGTGTCACGCCGCCCAGCACAAGCCCCGACCATCGACCGCTGGTCGTCAGTGGCCCGGCACTGGTGGCCGGCTCGCTCAAGGGCGACGTGGTGGCCTACAACCTCGCGACCCGGCGCGAACTGTGGCGCTATCGCGATCCCCGGCTCGGTTCCGTGTCGTA
>CADEEX010000121.1 GCA_902826465.1 uncultured Acidobacteriota bacterium | reverse complement strand
TGCCAAATCCCTGGACGGCCACCGTGGATGCCGTGATGTCGACTCCGAGGTGGCGCGCTGATTCCCGCGTACAAATCATCACGCCCCGGCCGGTCGCCTCGCGGCGTCCGAGCGACCCGCCGAGTTCAATGGGCTTGCCGGTGACAACGGCGGTCTCGGTATGGCCGACGTGCATGCTGTAGGTGTCCATGATCCACGCCATCACCTGGTCGTTGGTGTTGACGTCCGGCGCAGGCACGTCTTTCTCCGGTCCGATCGCTTCGATGATTTCGGAGACGTATCGGCGTGTCAGCGCCTCGAGTTCGCGCCGCGACATCCGGGTCGGGTCGCAGATCACGCCACCCTTGCCGCCACCGAAGGGCAACTGCGCGACCGCGCACTTCCACGTCATCCAGGCGGCGAGCGCCGTGACTTCGTCGAGGGTGACGCCTGGGTGATAGCGGATGCCGCCCTTGGCCGGGCCGAGCGTGATGTTGTACTGGACGCGATACCCGGTGAAGACTTCAATCTCGCCGTTGTCCATCAGCACGGGACACGAGACGACAATCTGCCGCTTGGGATGGGTCAGGATCTTCCAGATTCCTGGCTCCAGGTTCAGCATGCGCGCTGCGACGTCGAACTCCTGCAGCATCGCGTCGAAGATCGGGCCATGAGTCGCCATAGGGCACCTACTATAATGTGACTCCGATGACGATCGCGTCCCGCACCGCACGGCAGCGTTGGCAGCACGAGACGCTCGAGCCAACGCTCCGCAAGTCGCCGGAACGCGCGGCGGTCTTCACCACCATCTCTGGTCGGCCGATCGAGGGCCTCTACGCCGCCGACGACCTCTCGCCTGCCGATGCGGCTGGTGCACGGGTTCCGGCCGGGGCCTACCCCTACCTGCGCGGCATCCACGACACCGGCTACGGTGGCAAGCTGTGGACGATGCGGCAGTTTGCCGGGTTCGGAACACCAGAGCAGACCAACGCCCGCTATAAGGCGCTGCTGTCGGCCGGCGGCACCGGACTCAGCGTGGCGTTCGATCTGCCGACGCTGATGGGGCGCGATGCCGATCACCCACTGGCCGCGGGCGAGGTGGGCAAGTGTGGCGTGAGCGTCATGTCGCTCGAGGACATGGAGCGGCTGTTCGACGGTATTCCGCTGGGCCAGGTGACGACGTCGATGACGATCAATGCGCCGGCGGCCATGATCTTCGCGATGTACCTCGTCGTGGCCGAGCGCCAGGGCGTCGACTGGGCGACACTCTCAGGCACGATCCAGAACGACATCCTCAAGGAGTACATCGCGCAGAAGGAGTACATCTTCCCGCCGCGTCCGTCGATGCGGCTGGTCACCGACACGTTCGGGTTCTGCGCCGAGCGCGCGCCGCGCGTCAACACCATCTCGGTGAGCGGCTATCACATTCGTGAGGCGGGTGCGACAGCCGCACAGGAACTGGCGTTCACGCTCCGCGATGGCATTGAGTATGTGCAGTGGGGCATCGAGGCGGGCCTCGCGGTCGATGCGTTTGTCCCGCGCATGTCGTTCTTCTTCAATGCGCACAGCGATTTCTTCGAAGAAATCGCCAAGTATCGCGCCGCCAGGCGGCTCTGGGCAACCGTGATGCGTGAGCGCTTTGGCGCCACGAGCGAACGCTCGCTGAAACTCCGCTTCCACACACAGACGGCCGGCGTGTCGTTGACGGCGCAGCAGCCCTACAACAACGTGGTCCGAACAGCGTTGCAGGCGTTGTCGGCCGTCATTGGCGGCACCAACTCGCTGCATACCAACGCCCTCGATGAGGCGTTGGCACTGCCGACCGCAGAAACGGCGACGCTGGCTTTGCGCACGCAGCAGGTGCTGGCGCACGAGAGCGGTCTCACTGACATCGTCGACCCGTTTGGCGGGTCGTACTTCGTCGAGGCGCTCACGCGCGACCTTGAGCACGAGGCGCGCGCGTATTTTGACCGGATTGACCGCATGGGCGGGATGGTCGCGGCGATCGAGGACGGATTTCCGCAGCGGGAGATCGCGGAGAGCGCCTACCGGTTTCAGCGGGCGGTCGAAGCCGGGGAGCAGTCGGTTGTCGGCGTCAACGTCCACACCGATGGCAGTGAGCGCGCTCCAGATACGCTCTACATCGACGACCAGGCCTCGGCGTCGCAGGTCGAACGCATCACGGCGCTCAAGTCCAGGCGCGACCATGCCCGTGTCACTGACACGCTCGAGCGGTTGCGGCGGGCAGCGGCGACGCCCGAGAATCTGATGCCGATCATCGTCGATGCCGTCCGCGCCTACGCCACACTTGGCGAGATGTGCGATGCCCTCCGCGCGGCGTGGGGCGAATACGAAGAGAAGGCGGTCATCTGAGTGCGGAAGCTGAGAGTGGTCATCGCCAAGCCCGGGCTCGACGGGCACGATCGCGGAGCCAAGGTGATCGCGCGGGCGTTGCGCGATGCCGGCATGGAGGTGATCTATACGGGGCTGCGGCAGACCCCGGAACAGATCGTGTCGGCGGCCTTGCAGGAGGACGCCGATGTCATCGGGTTGTCAATTTTGTCAGGCGCGCACAATCACATTGCGCCGCGCCTGATGGCGTTGTTGCGCGAGCAGAAGCTCGACGACGTGCTGGTGGTGATTGGTGGCATCATTCCAGACAGTGACGTGCCCACACTGGTCGCCCTTGGCGTCAAGGGCGTGTTTCAGCCGGGAACTCCGATGCAGAACATCATTGATTTCATCAACCAGCACGCGCGTGCGCGTGTCTGACCGCGCCGGGGCCCACTGACGTGCCGCACACGTTGCTGCTTGCCGACGACAGCGTCACGACTCAGCGCGTCGTCGAGTTGACGTTCGCGAATGAAGATATCGCGGTCATCGCCGTGGGCGATGGTGACCGCGCCATGGCCATCCTCCGCGACCGCAGGCCCGACATCGTGTTGGCCGATGTCGCCATGCCCGGCAGGAATGGCTACGAGCTGGCGCAGCACATCAAGCAGACGCCGGCCTTGTCGTCGATTCCTGTCCTGCTCATGACCGGGGCCTTCGAGCCGGTCGACCACGCGCGCGTCAGTCTTCTGGGCTGTGCCGGCGTCCTGGCCAAGCCGATCGAGCCGCAGGCGCTGGTGCAGCGGGTGCGTGAACTTCTGGCCGGCGCCGTCCGACCATCGGCCACCGTGCCTGCGCCGCCGGCGGAGGTGACGGCAGCTCGAGCACCGAACGATCTCGACGACTATTTCGATCGACTCGACCAGGCGTTCGCGCAGCGGACGGCGGTTCCTGCCGAGACCTCGATGCCCGTCACTTCGGCCGTGGCGCCGATCGCGCAGTCGTCCATGGAGGCGTCAGAAGCGTTAGAAGACCTCGACCTTCGGAGGCCGAGTGAACCGGTGCCGTCCGCCGAACCGCTGCTGGCGGGCGCATTTTCGGCGCTGCTTGCGGCAGAGCAGTCGGGCGCCGCACCCGAGGCGTTCGCCGAATGGCTCCCGGAAGAATCAGAGCCGATGCCTGCTCCGGCGCCTGCGGCGATGGTCACCGACGCCACGATTGAGCTGATCGTTCAGCGTGTCATTGAGCGGCTCTCGGACCGTGTCGTGCGAGACACGGTCACCGCCATTGCGTCGACGACCGCCGAGCGGCTTGTGCGAGAAGAGATCGAGCGCATCAAGAGCAACATCAAATAAGATCAGCGGATGTCCGCTCCGTCGCCGTCGCTGACTGCGCTCGACCCTGCCCGCCTCCATCTCCCTGAGAAGCCCGCACTCGAAGGCCTCGAGGCCAAGTGGCTGCCACGTTGGGAAGCTGACGGCGTCTATCGATTCGACCGATCGCGCGAGCGGGCCGATGTCTTTGCGATCGATACGCCGCCGCCGACGGTGAGCGGTTCGCTCCACGTCGGTCATGTGTTTTCCTACACACACACCGACGTGATTGCCCGCTTTCACCGCATGCGTGGCAAGGCGGTGTTCTACCCCATGGGGTGGGACGACAACGGGCTGCCAACCGAGCGCCGCGTGCAGAACTACTACGGTGTCCGCTGCGATCCGTCGCTCCCGTACGATCCGTCCTTCAAGGCGCCTGAGGCGCCGCCCAAGCCGCCGATCTCAATCTCGCGCCCGAACTTCATCGAGTTGTGCAATCAGCTCACCGGCGAAGACGAGAAGGCGTTCGAGCATCTGTGGAAGTCTCTTGGCCTGTCAGTGGACTGGTCGATGACCTACGCCACCATCGGGCGCCGCGCCCAGCGCGTGTCGCAACTGGCGTTTTTGCGCCTGCTGGCGCGGGGGCTGGCGTATCAGGTCGAGGCGCCGACCCTCTGGGATGTCGACTTCAAGACCGCCGTGGCGCAGGCCGAACTCGAGGACCGGGAACTGCCTGGTGCCTACCACCGCCTCCGCTTCGCTCGCGACGGCGGCGCCGCCGTCGAGATCGAGACGACGCGGCCGGAGTTGATTGCCGCCTGCGTCGCACTGGTGGCGCACCCCGACGATGCACGGTACCAGCCGCTGTTCGGTCAGGAGGTCGTGACGCCGCTCTTTGGCGTGCGGGTTCCGGTACGGGCGCATACGCTGGCCGATCCGGCGAAGGGCAGCGGCATCGCCATGATCTGCACCTTCGGCGACGTCGCCGACGTCACCTGGTGGCGTGAACTCTCGTTGCCGGTACGGGCGATCGTGCAGGCTGACGGACGACTCGGACCGGTGCAATGGGGCACGCCAGGCTGGGAGTCTGAGGATGCCGAGCGCGCGGGTCGGTACTACGCGGAACTGACCGGGCTTCCCGCCGCCAAGGCACGGACGCGAATTGTCGACCAGTTGAGGGAGTCGGGCGACCTGATTGGTGAACCACGGCCGATTACGCACGCGGTGAAGTTCTTCGAGAAAGGCGATCGCCCGCTCGAGATCATCACCAGCCGTCAGTGGTTCTTCAAGACCATCGAGTTCCGCGAGGCGTTACTCACACGCGGCGAGGAACTGCAATGGCACCCGCCCTACATGCAGGCCCGGTTCGAGAACTGGACCCATGGCCTGAACGGTGATTGGTGCGTCAGCCGGCAGCGCTTCTTCGGTGTACCGTTTCCGGTCTGGTATCCGATTGCCGCCGACGGTCGCGTCGAATACGACCGGGCGATTGCCGCGGATGACACGCGCCTGCCGATCGACCCGTCGACCGATCTCCCGCCGGGCTATCGTGCTGAACAACGTGGTGTTCCCGGCGGCTTCACCGGCGATCCCGACGTGATGGATACCTGGGCCACATCGTCGCTGACGCCCCAGATTTCCTGTGGATGGCCAGACGACCCGGATCTGTTCGCGCGGACGTTTCCGATGGACCTGCGCCCGCAAGCGCACGACATCATCCGCACCTGGCTGTTCGATACGGTGCTGCGCGCCGAGCTCGAACATCAGTCGCTGCCGTGGACGAACACGGCGATTTCCGGGTGGGTCCTCGACCCCGATCGCAAGAAGATGTCGAAGTCGAAGGGCAACGTCGTGACCCCGGTAGGGTTGCTTGACGAACACGGATCCGACGGGGTCCGCTACTGGGCCGCGAGTGGACGACCGGGTACCGACACCGCGTTCGACACGAATCAGATGAAGGTCGGGCGCCGGCTGGCGATGAAACTGCTGAACGCGTCGAAGTTTGCGCTGATGTCGTCGCAACCGCAGGGCCCGATCACCGCGGAAGTCGATCGCGCGCTCCTGCGCAGTCTGGCGTCATTGATTGACGAATCAACAGCGGCGTTCGAGGCCTACGACTACGCCCGCGTCCTGCAGCGCACGGAAACGTTCTTCTGGCGTTTCTGCGACGACTACCTCGAGCTCGTCAAGGGGCGTCGCTACGGTGACCACGGGCCACAGGCGGCGGCGTCTGCCAACCGCACGCTCACTGCGGCGCTGTCGATCCTGTTGCGGCTCTTTGCGCCGTTCGTGCCGTTCGTGACCGAAGAGGTCTGGTCGTGGTGGAAAGACGGTTCCGTGCATCGCGCGGCCTGGCCGGTGCGCCAGGAGGTCGAATGGCTCGTGTCCGGCGGCAGTGCAGATGCCGTCGCCGATGAGCAGATCTATCAGTGGGCGACCACGGTGCTCTTCGAGGTCCGAAAGCAACGGTCGGAGGCGAAGCAGCCGCTCAAGGTGCCGATCACGCTCGTGACGATCACGGCGCCGGCCGACGATCTCGCTCTGATGCCGGCAGTCGAGGCCGATCTCAAGGCGGCGCTCCGGGTGCAGCGATTTGCATATGTGCCAGGCGAGGCGCGCCTCTTCGCGGTGGCCGGCTACGATGTCGCTCCGGCGTGAGCAGTACGCGGACATTGTCGCCCGCGCGCTGACGGAAGATATCGGTACCGGCGACGTCACGACGGAGGCGACCGTGCCGGCGTCGCAGCAGGCGCACGGCGTGTTCCTGGCGAAGGCGGCCTGCGTCGTGGCCGGTGTCGACGTGGCGATCGAGGCCTTCCGACAGCTCGAGCCTGGCGTCTCCGTTCAGATTGCCCTCGGCGATGGCGCGCGGGCCGACCATGGGCAGACGATCGCGACCGTGCGTGGACGGGCCCGCACCCTCCTCACGGCCGAGCGGACCGCACTGAACCTGCTGCAGCGGATGTCCGGCATTGCCACGCTGACTCGACGGTTTGTCGATGCCGCCGATGGGCGCATCACGATTCTCGACACCCGTAAGACAACGCCGACCCTGCGGGTGCTCGAGAAATACGCGGTCACGGCTGGTGGCGGAACCAATCACCGCATCGGCCTCTACGACGCCGTTCTGATCAAGGACAACCATGTACGCCTGGCCGGTGGGGTCGAAGCCGCGGTGGCCCGAAGCCGCGCGATGCGCCCTGGGCTGCGGGTTGAAGTTGAGGCGCAGACGCTCGAGGAAGTGGACGCGGCCGTACGTGCTCGTGCTGATATTGTCCTCGTCGACAACATGTCCCTCGCCGACATTCGCGACGCCGTGCACCGCGCCCGTGGTGTGTGTCAGGTAGAGATCTCCGGCGGCGTCACGCTGCAGCGGATTGCCGAACTGGCCACCACCGGCGCCGATTTCGTCTCCGCAGGCGCGCTCACGCACTCGGCACCGGCCGTCGACATCAGTTTCGAGATTGAACCGGATCGGCCAGCCCTGTGATGCAGACAGCCAACCCGCTGCCTGCGGACTTCGCCGCCGCGCTGGGCCGCGTGCCCCTCGGTCGACTCACTGGCCCCGTCGTTTACTATGCCGAGATCGGCTCGACCAACGATGTCGCGGCGACGCTGGCCGCGGAGGGCAATCGCGAGGGCTCGATTGTCATTGCCGACCTGCAGACCGCAGGGCGCGGACGTCGCGGGCACCGCTGGTTCTCACCGCAAGGGGCCGGTCTCTACGTCTCGGTCGTGCTGGCGCCGCGCCTCGCCACGGAGCGCCCGGATCGCGCCACCGCGCTCCTCACGCTGACCGCGGGCGTGGCGATCGCCGAGGGCGTGCAGGATGCCACCGGCCTGGCACCGACCATCAAGTGGCCGAACGACGTACTCGTGGGACGCCGCAAGCTGGCCGGCATTCTTGCTGAGGGTGTGCACGGTCACGCGTCCGCCGCAGTGCACTCGGTGGTGCTCGGCTTCGGGCTCAACGTGTTGTCGGCGGCATATCCGACTGATCTCGCCGATCGCGTCACGTCGCTCGAATCAGAACTTGGCCGGAGTGTCGATCGCGCGCATGTGTGTGCGGCCACATTGAGTGCGTTGGCGACCAGGTACGACGATCTGCTCGCCGCCCGCTACGATGCTATCCTCGACGCCTGGCGTGCCCGGGCGCCGCGCGCGAGGCACGCTCGTGTCCACTGGGACACGCCAGGCGGACCGCAGGCCGGGACGACCGTGGGCATCGACGACGATGGCGCGTTGCTCGTGAAGACCGGACGAGGTGTCGAGCGCATCGTCTCTGGTGAAGTGCGTTGGGAGTGATTAGCGATGCTGCTTGCGATTGACGTCGGCAACACCAACATTGTCCTGGGTGTGTTCGATGGCCAGGCGCTGGTCGAGAGCTGGCGCCTGCAGACGGTGCGTGACCGGACCTCAGACGAACTGGGGCTGCTGGTGTCCGGCCTGTTCGCCCGCGCGTCCCTTGTCGAGTCGCGGGTGACCGGCATTGCGATCGCGTCCGTGGTGCCGCCGTTGACCAGCACGATGGCGGAGATGGTCGGGCGCTATTTCAACCAGCACGCGCTGGTGGTCGATCCGGTTCAGAACACTGGCATGCCGATCCTCTACGACCACCCAAGTGAAGTGGGTGCCGATCGCGTCGTCAGTGCGATCGGTGCGTTCGAGCAGTACGGCCGCAAAGGCGAACCGCTCATCGTCTGCGATTTCGGGACCGCGACGACGCTGGATGCGGTGAACGCCAGGGGCGAATATCTGGGCGGCGCGATTTGTCCCGGGGTGACGATCTCGGCGGACGCCCTGTTTCAACGTGCGGCGCGCTTGCCCAGGATCGATGTGCGCAAGCCGGCGACCGCGATTGGCCGGACGACGGTGGGCGCGATGGAGTCGGGCCTGTTTTACGGTTACGTCGGCATGGTCGAGGGCTTGGTCCGGCGCATTGCCGCGGAACTTGGCGGGCGTCCTGTGTGCGTGGCGACCGGCGGACTGGCCGCCGTGATTTCGCCAGAGACGTCGTTGATCGATCACGTCGACCCCGATCTCACTCTCAAGGGCTTGAAGATTGTCTGGGACCGCAACGCGTCGCGGCGCTGAGTCGCCGGGAGAGGCGGCCGTCGATCCGCTGGAATACTGCCGCCAGATCGAAGTGCATCTGTGCCGCAAGAACGACGGCCACCTGATTCGGGTCGTCGGGCCGTCGTTCGAGGCGGTCTCGGCCTGGATGCGCGACGGCGTGCCGTTCAAAGTGGCGTGCGAGGGTATCGATCGGTACGTGGAGCGTTACTACCGGAAGGGCCCACGCCGACGGCCGGTGCGTGTTGAGTTCTGCGACGCTGACGTCCGGGACGTCTTTGACCAATGGCGGCGCGCCACTGGTCTGGTCGCGGAGGGAGCACAGCCGGAGTCGCCCTCCGCCGACCCCCGTCGTGGCGTGTCCCTGCCGGAGCACATCGAGCGCGCCCTGCTTCGTCTCAGCAGTGCGCGTGCCACCAACAGGATTGGCGAGAGCGCCGACGCCCTCATTGATGCGGTCTCGAGCCTGCTCGACGCGGCGCGAGCGTCCGCCGGAGGGGTACGGGGCGAGAAGCGGCAGGCGCTCGTTGGCAGTCTCGCCGCACTGGATCTGCAACTGTCAGCACTCGCGCTGGCGAGTCTGGATCCCTCGCTGGTTGTCCAGTTGGAACAGGACGCCGCCGAAGAACTGGCCGCGTTTCGCGCTGATCTGCCGCCCGAGCGGTTCGAGCGAGCGCGTCGCGTCGCACTCGATCGGTTGACGCGTGCCCGTCTCGGATTGCCCAGCCTCGCCTTCACGTGACGATCAGGGCGGGGATGCTCAGAACAGGTCAGCGGCTGTTACTCGAGATCGAGAAACCGGCGGCCGGCGGTCGCATGATCGCACGTGCCGACGGACAGGTCGTGCTCGTCGCAGGCGCGATCCCTGGCGAGCGGGTGCATGTGGTGATCGAGCGCGTCGGCAGGGGAGTCGCCTACGGGCAGACGACCGCGCTCGACGTCGCATCGCCGGACCGACGGGAGTGGCCGGGCGATCCGCTGTGCGGCGGCTGTCTCTATGCGCAGATCAGCTATGACCGCCAGCTGCAGCTCAAGTCGCAGGTGATCGTCGACGCGCTGACTCGGATCGGCCGCATTTCGTGGAGCGCGCCGATCGTGGTCGCCCCCTCTCCGGAACATGGCTACCGGATGCGCGCCCGACTGCACGGCCGACGTGGCCGTCTTGGCTGGTTTCGCGAAGGGTCGCACCAACTGTGCCGTGTTCGTGGAACGCGACAACTCGGCGAAAGTGCGGTCGACCTCCTTGATCGCCTGGAGGATGGCCTGGCCGCGATCGGCCTGACCGACGACCTCGAAATCGAGCTATCGGAGAACGTCGCGGCGACCGAGCGAACGATTCACGTCGAGGTGACACGGACCATTGAGCCCTCTCGCCTGCTGCCGCTCACCGACGGCGCCGGGCTGACTGGCCTGACCGTGGCGGAGCCGATGTCGAGCGGCGTGGCGCACGCGGCGATCGTGGCCGGGAATCCGAGGGTGCATGATCGGCTTGCGATCGGCGGTCACGAGGTCGCTCTGGGCAGACACGTGCTCGCCTTCTTTCAGGGCAATCGGTTTCTGCTTTCAGGACTCGTGTCCCACGTGGTTGCGGCGATCGCGCCAGGTGGGGACGTCATCGACCTCTACGCGGGCGCCGGACTGTTTGCACTGTCAGCGGCAGTGGTGACAGGGGCGCGCGTCGTTGCGGTCGAGGGCGATCTGGTGTCCGCGGCCGACCTGTCGCTCAATGCGGCGCAGTGCCGCGCGGCGGTTCACGCGGTGCATCAGTCGGTCGAGCAGTTCACGGCAATGCCCAGGAGCACTCCAGACACGGTCGTGCTCGACCCGCCGCGCACCGGCCTCTCGAAAGAGGCTCACGCTGGCATCGTCGCGCTCGGCGCGGGCCGGCTCGTCTACGTGTCGTGCGACGTGGCCACGTTCGCGCGCGATGCGCGCGGTTTCATCGAGGCCGGTTACGGCCTGGCGGATGTGGCCGCGTTCGACCTGTTTCCGAACACACCGCACGTCGAAACCGTCGCCACTTTCGAACGTCGCTGACGCCGCCAGGGGGGCGAAGGGCTGGCGCCCCCCAGATCATGTGCGGGCTGGCGATGAAGAGGCCGCCGCGGCGAATCCCTCAAACAACGCTCGGAACTCGCCCGTGCGCCAGAAATTCTCAGGGTGCCACTGCACGCCGAGACAAAACGGCATCGCCGGGTCTTCGATCGCTTCGATGACGCCGTCTGGTGCGGTGGCAACCGAGCGGAAGCCAGGGGCCAGCGTCTTCACGGCCTGGTGGTGTCGACTGTTGACTTCAAGCGAGTCG
>CADEEX010000120.1:5641-11061 GCA_902826465.1 uncultured Acidobacteriota bacterium | reverse complement strand
GCCGCGACGGTCGCCGTCTCGTCGTTCGCACCCGTGCACCGTTGCACTTGTGCACCCGTGCACCCGTGCACCTGTGCACCTGTGGCCCGACCGTCCCGTCGACGTATTCGTGGCACCGAACCGGGTCGCGCGCCGGGAAGTCGCTCAGCACTCGTGCGCTGACGATGGCGCGGACGACTAGCGGCTGATTCGAGCGCCGGTCGCACCCGGAAGCACCGGTGGGGCTTGACCAACGACACGGATCGCGGTCGAGGAAGTCGCCGCGACGTCTCGTGCCCATCGACTTCCGGATGCATACGTCGGCTCGCTCACACGGTGTCGGCGCCCCGAAACCGCCGCCGCGACGGTCGCCGTCTCGTCGTTCGCACCCGTGCACCGTTGCACTTGTGCACTTGTGCACCCGTTGCACCCGTGCACCCGTGCACCCGTGCACCTGTGGACCCGTGGACCCGTGGAACGTGATAGAAACGGGGCGTCGAAACGAAACGCTCCATCCGGCACTGCGAGGTAGTCACATGGCGGAACGACTGGTCGGATCCAACTACACACCGATGGACCTCGTCGCCAAGGTGACTGGCCGCGCCAAATACGCCGAGGACTATCGCGCCGAGGGCATGCTGTTCTGCAAACTGCTCCTCAGCCCGATGCCGCACGCACGTGTGGTGAGCATTAACGCCAGCGCCGCGCTGGCCATGCCCGGCGTCAAGGCGATTCTGACCGCCGACGACCTGCCGAAGTCGCCGACCAACGGCGAGCGGGCGCTGACCAACGAACCGCTCTATGAAGGCGAGCCCATTCTCGCGGTGGCCGCAACCGATGAACTGATCGCAGCGGAGGCGATCGAGCGCATCGAAATTGCGTTCGAGCAGCTGCCGTTTGTCATCGATCCCCTCAAGAGTCTGGCACCTGGTGGTCCTGACGCTCGTCTCGAAGGCAATGTGTGGTATCCAGCTCCTGTCGCTGCGCCCGGTGGCGCGCCGTCGCGTCCCGAGGTCAAGACGCTCAAGTGGTCGGCAGCCGACATGGCGGCTGCCGTCGAGGGGCGGATGCCAATGGGAGAGGCCGCGGAGGAATGGAAGTACGGTGACCTCGACGCCGCGTTCTCTGCTGCCGCCCTCGTGCTCGACGAGAGTTTTGTCGTGCCGTCCACGGGCCACCAGCCGATGGAAACGCGCAGCGCGATGGCGTACTGGAGTAACGGCAAGCTCTATCTGCACGGCTCCACCCAGAGCGTGACCCGTACGGTCGACCTGATTGCGGGCTGGGTCGGCATCAAGGCGGAGGACGTCGTCCTCATCAGCGCCTACTGCGGCGGCGGTTTTGGAAGCAAGGGCGCCGGCGCCGTGTCAATGTCGATTCCGGCGCTGCTCTCGAAGAAGGCCAACGCGCCAGTGATGATGCGCATCACGCGCGAGGACGAGCACTACATCGGTCGGGCACGGACTGGCGTGATCGGGCGGGCTCGCGCCGCGTTTGCGAAAGATGGACGCATGCTCGGCCTCGATCTGTTCGTGATTGCCGACAACGGGCCGTATGGCCCGATGGGCGATCACCGCACGGCCGGCAACGCCGCGTCGCTGGTGTATCAGCCGCAGGCGATGCGTTGGCGCGGCATGGCGGTGCTGACGAATACGCCGCCGCGCACGCAGCAGCGATCGCCTGGTCCGATGCAAGCCAACGGTATTGTCGAGCCAATTCTCAGCAAGGCGGCACGGCAGCTCGGGATCGATCCGGCGGCGATCCGGCGTCTCAACTCGCCGGAGGGCAAAGCGCTCTACGGTGCCCCCGCGGCCGATGGCAGCCGGCGCTACGTGACCAGCGCGTTCGTGAAGGAGGCGATCGATCGCGGCGTGACGACCTTCAGGTGGGATGAACGCAAAGCACGCAGCGGCAAGAGGATTGGCACCAAGGTGCGCGGTGTCGGTCTGGCTGTAGGGCCACACGGCGCCGGGTCGATCGGCTACGACGGTCTGATGACCATTCGGCCTGATGGACGGTTGTATGTCCACAGCGGCATCGGCAACCTGGGCACGCACTCCGTGCTCGACATTGCCCGTGTCGCCGCCGACATCCTTGCCATGCCCTGGGCGAACGTCGACGTGATCTGGGGCGACACCTCAAAGGGGGTGCCGTGGACCTGCATGTCAGTCGGTAGCCAGACGACCCATGCCATGACGCGCGCGAACCATGCCGCCGCGCACGACGCCAGGCGGAAGCTGCAGGAGATCGCGGCGCGCGATCTCGGCGGAACGCCAGACGACTACGAGCTTGGAGGCGAGCGCGTGTTCCGGAAAGGCGCGCCATCGCGTGGCCTCAGTTACGCGCAAGCGGCCAGCCGGGCGCTTGAGCTCGCCGGTCGTTTCGATGGCCACGAACTACCCGACGACATCCACCCGGTCACGATGCGCGCGGCGGCGTCGATTGCTGGACAGGGACTGATGGGCGTGGCCAGGGACAACTATCCGCGCGACGGCGACACGTATTCGTTCGTCGTCGGCTTCGCTGAGGTGGAGGTGGACCTCGAGACCGGCAAGACGACGATCATCGACTATCTCGGCGTGGGCGATGTTGGCACCGTCGTGAATCCGCGCAGCCTGAAAGGACAGATCCTCGGCGGGAGCATCCTGGGTCTCGGCCATGGCTATTCGCAGCGGTGGCACTACGACCAGCACTACGGCGTGCCGCTGGCCAAACGCTTCTATCAGAACCGGCCGATGACGATCCTCGACGTGCCGGCCAACGGGCTCGACGCGATCGCGCTGGACCTGCCCGATCCTGAGACGCCGACCGGAGCGCGTGGCGTCGGCGAGCCACCGGTCGGCGCCGGCTTCGGGGCCATCCTGAACGCCATCGCGGATGCGGTAGGCGACGAGGTCTTCCGGCGGGCACCGGTGACGCCGGACATCGTGCTCACGTCGCTCGAATCTGGCCGGCGCATGCACGAGCCGCTGACCGTGCACGTCTGAGGCGCGTTCGCGTCAGCGCTTCTTCGAGGTCGCGCGCTTGCGACTCGACTTATTCCGGCTGCCCGTTCGAGGGGATGCCGGGCGTGGTGGGACCTTGCCGCCCTTGGCCCTAGCTTCGCTCAGGCCGATGGCGATCGCCTGCTTCCGGCTCGTCACTTTCCGGCCGGAGCTGCTCTTCAATGTGCCTTTCTTTCTCCGGTGCATCGCCGACTCGACGCGCTTCTCGGCAGCCTTACCGTATCGCTTGGCCATGGGTCGAACTCCTCCTGACCACTCCACAAGCAAACGGCGTGCTGGAACGCGGCGGCAAGAGCCACCTGCTGGACGACTGTGCTGGCTGCCGTGTTTCACGATAAGCTGGGAGCGAGTCAGGAGCTGCTGTGACATCCCATAAGACACGCCTCGTCCAGATCTGGTCCGCGTCGGCCGTTGCTCTTGCGTGTGTGGCCTGCACCGGGGCCAACGCTCAGAACTCCGCGCCGAACATCATCGTTCAGCAGGCGCCGCCCGCACCTCCGACCGAGGTCGCGCAGGAGGCAGCGATTCAGACGATTGACCACGTCGTGCCTGCGCGCGACTCCGTCGGCCCCGCGCCGAACCAGTTTCGGTGGACGGCCGCCAAGGACGCCGACGAGTACTCGGTCGGCATCTGGAACGACGTCGATCGTCTGATCTGGCGCGAAGATCACATCAAGACCACGACGACCACACGACCCAAGGAACTGGAACTCGAAGCGGGCACCTACTTCTGGACCGTCGCCGCGCTGAGAGAGGGCCACCAGATCGCCGACTCTGGCCTCGCCGCGTTCGTCGTCCGTACACCAGAGCCTTAAGAGGCCGCTACCGAATGACGAATGTCGAAGTTTCACCTGAAGACTTCTGCGCGGAAGCCGTCATTCGTCCCTGAGAAGGTCGTAATTCGCGACGTGCTTCAGTCGCACAGCACGTCGACGCACAACACATACATCCGGCTGTTGAGCGCATCGCGGAAGTAGGTGCTGATCGTGCGCGTCACGTTGCCGGTGGCCAGCGACACGTACGGGTCGGTGGTGTACTTGTGGAGCTCGACGTCGAGCAGCACGTAGTAGTACTCCTTCAACGAGTGGTCGGTGCCCTGCGGTGCCGGCCGAAAGATCACCCCGTCCTGCCGTCGCGCAATCCCTGGGTGGCATACCGTCTCGGTGACCTGTAGCCCGCTCTGGTCGAGCACGTAGACGCACTCAATGTTCGGATGATGCTCGATGGAGCGTCTGAGGATGTCGCCGAAGCGCCCCACCTCGCTGTCGTTCAGGTCGCAGAGGATCTCGTTGACGATGACGTTGAAGCGGCGGTGCTCCAGCTTTCGCGCGTTGATCTTGCCGATCATGTGGCTCTTGAAGCGGCGCGCCACCCCCTCGATGCCGTCGATCGTACCGGCAACGTCGATGTGATCGGCGCGCTCTGGCATCGACACGAAGAACCCCTGCAGCAGATCGGCGCCGAGCTCGAGGCAGACGACTGCCTCTTCCTCTGTTTCGACGCCTTCGGCGATGACCAGGGCCCCGGTCTTGCGGCTGAGATCGACCAGGCTCTTGAGCGTGCCTTGCTTGTGGAAGTCGCGATCGAGGCGCGCCACCAGACTGCGATCGATCTTGAGGATATCCGGCCGGATGAACGACACACGATCGAGGTTCGAATGTCCCGCGCCGACATCGTCGAGGACGATGAGGAAGCCGAGGGCGCGCAGCTCGTCGACCAGCATACCGAATTCGGCCATGTCGCGGACTTCGGCCTCGAGAATCTCAATCGCGACATTTCCCGCCTTCAGGCCGGCGGCGGCCACGGAGAGAAAGAGGCGGTGTGCGATGTCGATCGCTGCTTCGCTGTGCGTCACGCTCAAGTTCAGGAACAGCAGCAGATCGGGCTCCGCGATCGTGAGTGGCTGAAAGGCGTGAATCGCCAGGTCGTGGCAGGCCACCTGCAACGCATCGAACGTGCCCGCAGCGGCCGCGCGGGCGAAGAGATCGGCCGGCATGATCAGTTCGCCGCTGGGCGAGAGACCGCGGGCCAGCGCTTCGACGCCGACGATGGACCGTTGCCGTGCCGAGACGATCGGTTGGAAATGGATGACCAGCGCCGTGGTGGGGGCGAGGATCGATCCGGCTGACGCGTTCCCGTCAGCGAGCGTGGGCGCCATGTCTCTGATGGTCGGAACTGGTTCTCTTATCGGGACCTCGGGCAGAGACCTTAATTCCTGGGCTTCCGCATGGGTTTGTCCGACAGGCGCAGACATATTGGTCGATCTCAGGCATGAAAACGACAGAAGTGTCCGCACGTGCGGCCGCTCCTGAGGTAAATTCCCCGTAGATCTGCGTGTCCGGGGCGACATTGACGAGGCCCGGCTCTTGCTCTGCCCCGGCCATGACGCCGCCGCCTCCGAGGATGACCGAACGCGTGACCATCGATTCGCTCGAT
>CADEEX010000120.1:0-5541 GCA_902826465.1 uncultured Acidobacteriota bacterium | reverse complement strand
CATGACGCCGCCGCCTCCGAGGATGACCGAACGCGTGACCATCGATTCGCTCGATACCAACCGTCCCTGGACGGCTGACCCGCTGCCGTCGCCCCTGTGGCTGGTGACACGCGAACCGGCGTTGAACCGCCTCGTGATGTACCTCGACGAGATGCGGCGCCGCATCAGCGCGGCACCCGACGCCGTCCACACCCTCGAGTTCAGCCGGGGCGAACTGGACGAGATCCGGCGCGCGTTTGCCCGGATGATCCGTCAGGGCGAAGAGAAGCTGCATCGCGTGTGCGAACTGCTCTGCGGCACGTTCTTCGAGTCGCGCTACACGCTCCAGAGCGTCGTCATCGGCGAGGTCGATTCGACGCATGAACGCTTTACGATGTCGCAGGCGCTGGCGCCCGCCGACCTCTACTCGCAGACCGACCTCGACCTCGGCAACCGTCAACTGCAACGGCTGCGCTTTCACGATGGCGGCACCTGGAGTCGCGCCAGCCTGGTCGCGAACTTCGTCGAGTACCAGCCGGCCATCACGACCGTTTGGGGCATCCACAAGTGCATCAGCCGCATCAAGGCGGAAGAGCAGATCTGGAACAAGGTCGTCGACGCGATCTTCGACTTCGACAGGCTCGTACAGTTGGACAAGCAGTTGCGCCATCTCAGTCACTTCGTCAAGGACGTCTTCGGCGTGAAGATTGTCGTCGGCGATGTCGAAGGCGCGCGTGCCCTGCATGAGGCGCTGCTGAAAGTGGAGTGGAGTGCTGAGGTCCTCGAGCAGCACTCGGTTCCCCCCGGGCCGTCGACGGCGCGACTCGAGCTGGTCGAAGTGAAAGACTACATGGCTCGCGACGGTCGCAAGGCCACCGGGTGGGAAGCGATCAAGTCGGTGTTCCGATGGTGGGACACGATGATCGAGATCCAGGTGCAACCGCTCTCGAACTATCACCAGGAACGCGAGTTCCTGACGCGCGAGAGCCACGCCGGTTTCAAGGCCCACCGCGAGGCGCTGCGCAATCAGATTGCCGACGGTGTACCGCTGTTCGGCTTCTACCGCAACCTGTTGCGGTGGCTGTTCCTGTCGCCCGACGAACCCGCGCCGGCGTTCAGCTCGGTGTCGATTGTGGTGAGAGACTGAGACGTCACGCCACAGAGACACCGAGACACTGAGGATCCCATTGGATCTCCGTGTCTCCGTGCCTCCGTGGCGCTGTCACGTTTCGAGGCGTGCTGGCGTTCGGAATAGTGGGTGCTAGCTGCGGCGGATTTCGACCGATTCCACGACGATAGGTTTCGCCGGTCGATCGGACGGACCGGTCTTGGTCTTGCCAATCTTGGCGATCACCTCCATGCCCTCGGTGACTTCGCCGAAGACGCTGTGCCGGTTATCGAGCCACGGCGTGGCGGCCAGTGTGATGAAGAACTGGCTGCCGTTGGTGCCAGGGCCGGCGTTCGCCATCGAGAGAATGCCCGCCTTCGTGTGCTTGAGTGTCGGGTGGAACTCGTCGCCGAACTTGTAGCCAGGGCCGCCCGTGCCCGTGCCGAGCGGATCGCCGCCCTGGATCATGAAGCCGTCAATCACACGGTGGAATATCAACCCGTCGTAGAACGGCTTCTTCACTTTCTGCCCGCTCTTCGGATCGGTCCATTCCTTCGTGCCCTCAGCGAGACCGACGAAATTCGCCACGGTGTTCGGCGCCTTGTCGTCGAACAAGGTGATCGTGAATGCTCCCTCGCTGGTCGTGAAATGCGCATGCAACATTGATAAGCTCTCCAGAAGTGTCGATGCGATCATACCGGTATCTCCACCTCGACGTCTTCACGGACCGTCTCTTCGGCGGCAATCAGCTGGCCGTGTTTCTGGATGGACGCGGCCTGTCGGCCAGCGCGATGCAGGCCATCGCCAAGGAGATGAACTATTCCGAAAGCACGTTCATCCTGCCGGCCGAAGGGCACGACAGCGATGTGCGTGTTCGCATCTTCACGCCGGGTGAAGAGTTGCCGATGGCAGGCCATCCGACGATCGGGACGGCGTTCGCGCTGGCGCGATCGGGTGTCGTGTCGAACGCCGATCAGCGGATTACGTTCGGCCTTGGCGTCGGCCCGACGCAGGTCGAGCTGACATGGCAGGGCGAGACGCTGACCTTTGCACGCATGACGCAGCTCCTGCCGACGTTTGCCGCACCCCTTGCCGCGACTGGCCAGGTGGCGGCGGCGCTTGGCCTGGCGTCGAGCGATCTGGTGAAGAACCTCCCCGTGCAGGTGGTGTCGACCGGCGTGCCGTACCTGCTCGTGCCGCTCGACTCGCGCGCGGTCGTCGATCGTGCGGTATTCGAGCCCGCAGCCTATGCACGACTTCAGCGCGAGTTCGGCCTCGATCCCACGGTGTGCGTGTATCTCTTCGCCATCAACCACGACGAAGGCGGCCCGACCGCGTACAGCCGAATGTTTGGCGCTGGCCTCGGCATCAGCGAAGATCCCGCCACAGGAAGCGCTGCGGGCCCGCTTGGCGCTTACCTGGTCCAGCACGGGTTGATGAGCGGTGACGAGGCCACCCGGATGCGTGTGCTGCAGGGCGTGCACATGGGGCGGCCGAGTGACATTCACGTCTCGGTCGAGGCCAGTGGGGGCCAGATCAGCCGGGTCACGGTGGGCGGGACCGCCGTGGTGGTGGGGGAAGGGACGCTCTACGTGCCGTAACGTGCTTCGCCCTACAATGGGGAGTTCTCGGAACCGCGTATTGCAGGTCAGGAGGAATCAATGAGACGGCAGTTGCTCACGTATGGAATCGCGGCAGTCATGCTCGCCTCGGCGAGCCTCGCCGCTGGTCAGGCTGGAACGTCCGCGCTGGCGAAGACGGCGAAGCTGAGAAATCCAGCCGCGCTCACCGAACAGGCGCCGGCGTCGTACAAGGCTGATTTCGATACCAGCAAGGGAAAGTTCACCATCACCGTGACCCGGGCCTGGGCTCCGCAGGGCGCCGACCGCTTCTACAACCTCGTGAAGAACGGGTTCTACGACGATGTGCGGTTCTTCCGTGTCATCAATGGCTTCATGGCGCAGTTCGGCATCCACGGCACGCCGGCCGTGCAGGCCGCCTGGCGCGGCGCGCCGCTCAAGGACGACCCGGTCAAGCAGAGCAACAAGCGCGGCTTCGTCACGTTTGCCACCGCCGGTCCGAACACGAGAACGACGCAGCTGTTCATCAACTTCGGCAACAACGGCAATCTCGACAGCATGGGATTCGCGGCGTTCGGTGAAGTGACCAGCGGCATGGACATCGTCGACATGATCTACAACGGCTACGGTGAGGGCGCGCCGCGCGGCAAAGGGCCTGATCAGGGCCGGCTGCAGGCGGAAGGAAACGCCTACCTGATGAAAGAATTCCCGAAGCTCGATTTCATCAAGACCGCCACCATCGGCAAATAGCAGGCGCACTCCTGCCACAGCGCGCTTCCCTCATCGACCGCGATCCGTTTGCCGTGCTTGGCCCCCATGTGGTGCCGGCACGGCAGCAGGTCGCGATCCGCGCCAGACATCCGTCGGCTCGGCGCATCCGCGTGCGGCTCACCCAGGGCGGCGAGCGGCTCGAGATGACTCGCGGCGAGGTTGCGGGTCTGTTCGAGGTGACGCTCCAGGCCATCGAGATCCCCGACTATCGCCTGCAGCTGACGTTCGACGACGGGCACGAGCTCGAGATCGACGATCCGTATCGGTACGGGCGCGTGCTCACCGAATTCGACGTGCACCTGTTCGGCGAAGGGACGCACCTGCGGATCTTCGAGAAGCTGGGCGCCCACCGGATCCGCGTCGGCGACGCGGTGGGCGTGCACTTCGCGGTGTGGGCGCCGAATGCCGACCGTGTCAGCGTGATCGGCGATTTCAACACGTGGGACGGCCGCGTTCACCCGATGCGTCTGCTGGCGCCTGCCGGCATCTGGGAGCTGTTCATCCCCGATCTTCCAGACGGCGAAAAGTACAAGTTCGAGATTCGATCGCGTACAGGCGAACTGCTGAAGAAGACCGATCCGTTCGGCGTGGCATTCGAGGCGCCCCCACAGACGGCGTCCGTGGTGCGCGACATCAGTGGTTACGAGTGGCGCGACACCGTGTGGATGCGCGAGCGCCAGTCGCGTGGCGAGTGGTTGCAGCGTCCGATGGCGATTTACGAGGTGCACCTCGGATCGTGGGCGCGGGTGCCTGAGGAAGGCAACCGCTTCCTCTCTTACTCGGAACTGGCCGAACGGCTGGTGCCCTACGTCAAGGAGATGGGCTTCACCCATATCGAGCTGTTGCCGGTGATGGAACACCCGTTCTCGGGGTCGTGGGGGTATCAGGTGCTCGGCTTCTTTGCGCCGACCAGCCGCCACGGATCACCCGAGCAGTTCAAGGCATTCGTCGATGCCTTTCATCAGGCAGGCATCGGCGTGATCCTCGATTGGGTGCCCGGGCATTTTCCCAAGGACGCCCATGGCCTGGCGCGTTTCGACGGCACTGAACTTTTCGAGCATCAGGATCCGCGTCAAGGGGAGCACCAGGACTGGGGCACGCTGATCTTCAACTACGGCAGGAACGAAGTGCGGAACTTCCTCTTGTCGAACGCCCTGTTCTGGCTCGAGGAGTATCACATCGACGGATTGCGCGTGGACGCCGTGGCCTCGATGCTCTACCTCGACTACTCCCGCCGCGAAGGGGAGTGGATTCCCAACAAGTACGGCGGACGCGAGAATCTCGAGGCGATCGACTTCCTGCAGCGCCTCAACACGCTGACTCATGGCGAGCATCCCGGCACCATCACGGCGGCCGAAGAGTCGACGTCGTTTCCTGGTGTCAGCCGGCCGGTGCATCTCGGCGGTCTTGGTTTCACCTACAAGTGGAACATGGGCTGGATGCACGACATGCTCGAGTACGCGGAGCGCGATCCGGTCTATCGCAAGTGGTCGCACAACCTGATCACGTTCTCGATGCTCTACGCCCATTCCGAAAACTTCGTGCTGCCGTTCTCGCACGACGAAGTCGTGCACGGCAAGCGCGCCATGCTCGACAAGATGCCGGGCGACGCCTGGCAGAAGTACGCGACCATGCGCACCCTCCTTGGTTTCATGTACGGGCATCCAGGCAAGAAGCTGCTGTTCATGGGCATCGAGTTCGGCCAGTGGCGCGAATGGAATCACGACCGCAGCCTCGACTGGCACCTGCTGGACGATTCGGCGCACCGCGCGCTGACGCACTACGTGCAGGCGCTGAACCGGCACTACCAGGAGCAACCGGCCCTGTACGAGCGCGACCTCGAGCCCGACGGCTTCCGCTGGATCGACTGCCAGGACAACGAGAACAGCGTCATCTCGTTCCTGCGGAGTGGCCGCCACACTGACGACGACGTGGTGATGGTGTTCAACTTCACGCCGGTGCCGCGCGACAACTATCGACTGGGCGTGCCGGCGGCCGGTTACTACGCTGAGGTGTTGAACAGCGACAGCGCGCTCTTCGGTGGGAGCAACCTGGGCAACGGCGGTGGTGTGTTCAGCGATCCGCTGCCATCGCACGGCTTCA
>CADEEX010000119.1 GCA_902826465.1 uncultured Acidobacteriota bacterium | reverse complement strand
TAGTGGTGGCGGTTGCTGGCGTGGCCGAGGTAGGGATGGTACGGAAAATGGATCGGGCTCGATTCGTACGGCGTCCCGGCGTTGCGCGTGAACCAGTCGGTGATGAGCATCTGCCCGTCGGGATTCAGGCTCGGCACGAGCAGGACGATGACGTTGTCGAGAATCTTCTTCGTGGTCGGCGAGTCGTCGGTGGCGAGCTGATGCACCAGTTCGAGCGCCATCTGCGTCGAGCCGATTTCGTTGGCGTGCGTGGCGCAGGTAATCAGCACCACCGCCTTGCCCTGGCGGAAAAGTTCGTCGCGCTCGCGCACCGATGGCGTGCCGTTCTGAAAGTAGAGGCGCCGCTCGAGCTGTTTGTACCGATCGAGGTTCTTCAGCGTGTCGGGGGAAGCGATCTCGAGCGCGATCATCGGGTTGCCGCCGCTCGTCTTGCCCAGCTCACGGAGTCGGACACGGTCGGAACTGGCAGCCACCAGCTTCATGTAGTCGACGATCTTGTCCCAGCGGGCGAGCTTGTTGTCGGCCCCGACCCTGAACCCGATAAACTGTTCCGGCGTTTGCAGGCTGGGAGCCGCGCCGATATCCGGCGCGCGCCACTGCAGCGCGATCACGCTGACGAAGGCGAGAGCAGCGGCGAACCGGAACGCACGGCGCGCGGTCATCTGGCCCAACATTATGGAACAAGTCCTTACACATCCCTCGCGCATGGATCAGGTCCAGACGCCGATTATCCCGGTGGTGGGCGGCTGGATTCGAGAAACGCCCGGGACCATCTCCCTTGGCGAGGGGGTCGTGCACTATGGCCCCCCTCCGGAAGTCGGGGCTGCGGTGGCCGCGGCGCTCGGCCAGTCCTTTGTGCACGAGTACAACGACGGCGCGGGCATCCCCGTGCTGGTCGAGGCCATCCGGCTGAAGCTGGCGGCCGAGAACCAGATCGACGTCGGCCGCGACAGCCGGATCATGGTCACGGCGGGCGCCAATATGGCGTTCATGCACGCGGTGCTGGCCATCACCCGCCCGGGCGATGAGGTGATTCTGCCGACGCCCTTCTATTTCAATCACGAGATGGCGATCGAGATGGCCGGATGCCGTGTGGTTCGCGTACCGACCGACGAGCGCTATCAGCTCAGGCTCGACCGCATCGAGGCCGCGATCACCCCGCGTACGCGCGCCATTGTCACCATCTCTCCCAACAATCCGAGTGGCGCGGTGCTCAGCGAGGCGTCGCTCCGACACGTGAACGACCTGTGCCGCCGGCGCGGAGTCTTTCACATCAGCGACGAACCGTACGAGTACTTCACTTACGGCAGCGCCCGCCACGTGTCACCGGGTGCGTTTGCCGACGCCGCCGGACACACGATCTCGCTGTATTCACTGTCGAAGGCCTACGGCTTTGCCGGCTGGCGCATCGGCTACATGGTGTACCCCGTGGCGCTGGCGTCGGCGCTCATGAAGAGCCAGGACACGATTCTGATTTGCCCGACAATTGCGGCGCAGGTCGGTGCGGCGGCAGCGCTCGCGGTCGGCCGGTCGTATTCCGAGCCGTTTGTGCGCGAGCTGGCGTCGATTCGCGACATCGTGGTGCGCGAGCTGGGGTCGCTCGGCGACCTGGCCACGGTGCCCGCTGCTGACGGCGCGTTCTACATCCTGCTGCGCGTGAACACGGCCATCGACCCGCTGGTGATCGGTGAGCGGCTGGTGCGCGAGCACAAAGTGGCGGTGATTCCCGGCACGTCGTTCGGCATGACCGACGGCTGTTATTTTCGCGTCGCGTTCGGGGCACTTCAGAAAGCGACGGTGGCCGAAGGGGTCGGTCGGCTGATTGCCGGCCTCAAGGCGCTGGTCGGATGAAGATCGCCCTCTGGCTGGCTGCCGGTCTGGTGGTGTTTGCGTTTGCCACGTCGGCGTTGTGGCACACCGTCGGTGGACTGGTCGAGCAGGCCGGAGCCAGAGAAGAGCGCACCGTCGCGCTCGACGTGCGGCTGGCGCTCCACGACCAGAGCGGACAGCCACTGCCATCGGCGCCCGTGCGCGTCGTGATCGGCAAGGCGCCGGAACAGCAGCCGCCGTCGGCTGGCTACTCGTCCGTCTCTGACGCCACCGGTATCCACGCGTTTACGACTCGCGCCACGATCGACAAAGCCGCCAGGACCCGTCCGACCAACTGGCTCGACAGCCTGTTTGCCAAGGCCGAGCAAACGGATCACGTGTCGGTGGGCGTCGAGCTCGGGTACCTGACGTATCGATGGCTGTATGTGGCGGACCTGTATCGATTCTCCGAGGGCGAGACCCTGTTCGACGGTTTGTCGCTGTACACGAGAAACGCGCAGGGCTACTTCTCGGTGAAGGCGGAACGCGACGGCAACAGCTGGAAGATCGCCGACCTTGGCGAGATGCGCCTGACCACGCAGGGATACCAGTTGACCGACTTCGCGTTCGAGCGCAAAGGGGAGTCGGACGAGTGGGCACTCTCGCTGACGTTCACGCGTGGGCCGACACCGGTCGTCCATGAGTGATCCCGCGCTCTCGGCTCAGGAGTCCCGACGACCCGTCGGCGATTACGCTCGCGGGACCGTGTATAGTCGCCACCGTTGACGAGAGGCCCGGCCTGGTCCGGCGTCGTCGAAGGAGGCGCAGATGGTACTGAAACGGATTGGCGTCGGATCGGCCGCGAAGGTGACGGGAGCCGTCTACGCAGCGCTTGGACTCATCTTCGGCGCTATCTTCGCCTGCATCGCCATGGTCGGCATCGGGGCCGCCAGCGCCCTCAGCGCCGGCAACGAAGCGTCCCCCTTTCTTGGCGCGTTCTTCGGCGTCGGCGCGATCGTGATCCTGCCGATCATGTACGGCGTGATAGGAGTGATCGGCGGTGCGATTGGCGCGTGGGTCTACAACCTGGTCGCCGGTATGACCGGTGGTCTGGAAATCGACCTGCAATAGGCGCCGCGGGCCTATAATCTGCGCCGACTCACTCGTGGAGGACATCCGAATGCGAAGGATTATCGCGGCGACCGTGATCGTTGGCTGTCTGGCCGGCGGGGCGCTCGTCCGCGCGCAGGCGCCGGCCCCGACGCCGGCCGTGCCGCGAGCCAACCCACTCGCCAGCGACCCGGCCGCCATTCAGGCCGGCATGGCGATGTTTCGCCAGCGCTGCGCCGATTGCCACGGGATGGACGCGCGCGGTGTGCGCGGTCCCGATCTCACCCAGGTCTGGGCCAGTGGCCGGACCGACGACGGGCTGTTCCGGACGGTGCGTCGCGGCATTCCCGGCACCGAGATGCCTGCCACCAATCTGCGATCGCCCGACGACGAGGTCTGGAAGATCCTGGCCTACCTGAAGACGCTGTCAGCGCCGACCGCGGCCGACGCGCCGGTGGGCAACGTGGCGAACGGCGAGCGCGTGTTTCGGGCGCAGTGCGCAAGCTGCCACCGCGTGAACGGGCGCGGCGGACGCATCGGTCCCGAGCTGTCACGTATCGGCAGCGCGCGTTCGCGCACGGCGCTGACGCGCCGTATTCGTGGCGCTGAAGAAGAGTGGATCGAAGGCTACGAACCAGTCACTGTGACCACGAAGACCGGGCAGACGGTGCGCGGCGTGAAGAAGAATTCCGACGCGTTCTCGGTGCAGGTGATGGACACGCGCGAACGGATTCAGGGTTATGTGCGCTCCGATGTGCAGACAGTGACGGAGGCGAAGCAGTCGGCGATGCCGGCCTTCGACGTGACGCGGCTGCCCGAGAACGATCTCAACGATGTGTTGGCGTACATGGCGACGCTCAAGGGCTTCGACCCCGCCGTCCGGTAGCAGATATTGCAGGAGACAAGAATGCGTTCCACGAGCACGCTCGTCCGGCTGGCCCTGGTGGCCTCGCTGGCCACCGTCACACTGACCGCGCAACAGCCGGCAGTCCCTGCGCCGGTGTCGAACCAGGATCTGTTGAACGGCCTCGGCGCCGACGGCGCCAACTGGCTGACGTTCGGCGGCAATTACGCCAACCATCGCTTCAGTCCGTTGACGCAGATTACGCCGGAGAACGTCGGCAAGCTCCAGCCGCAGTGGACCTTCCAGACCGGCACGCTCGGCAACTTCGAGACGACGACCCTGGTCCGCGACAACGTGCTGTATGTCACCGGACCGCAGAATGTGGCGTGGGCGGTCGACGCCAGAAGCGGGCGGCAGATCTGGCGCTATCGACGTGAGCTCCCTCCGAACCTCACCGCCTGTTGCGGTCTGGTGAACCGCGGCTTCGCGGCGCTTGGCGACCGACTGTTCATGGTGACGCTCGACGCCCACCTGCTCGCGCTCGACATGAAGACAGGTGCCATCGTCTGGGACGCGACGCTGGCCGACTACACGCAGGGCTATGCGGCAACGCTGGCGCCGGTCGTCGTGAAAGACAAAGTGATTGTCGGCGTCGCCGGTGGCGAGTACGGCATTCGCGGATTCATCGACGCCTACTCGGCGGACACCGGCAAGCAGGCGTGGCGCTTCTACACGATTCCGGGTCCCGGCGAGCCTGGCTTCAATAGCTGGCAGGGCGACTCGTGGAAGATCGGCGGTACGGGCGTGTGGGTGACTGGCGCGTACGATCCCGAGCAGAACCTGTTGTTTTACGGCACCGGCAACCCGGGGCCCGACTATCACAGCGCCAGCCGCGAGGGCGACAACCTCTATAGCTGCGCGCTGGTCGCGCTGGACGCCGACACCGGCAAGCTGAAGTGGCACTACCAGTTCACACCGCACGACGTGCACGATTACGACGCCACGGAGGTGCCGATCCTGGGCGACCTGATGATCAACGGTCAACTGCGCAAGACCGTGATGTTCGCCAACCGCAACGGCTTCTACTACACGCTCGATCGCACGACGGGTCGCGTGCTCGTGGCCAAGCCGTTCGTGCAGACGACGTGGGCGAAGTCGATCGACGCGCAAGGGCGCCCCGTGCTCGAGCCAGGGCACACGCCGGACGAGAAGGGCGA
This sequence comes from uncultured Acidobacteriota bacterium, assembly GCA_902826465.1. Taxonomy (GTDB): domain Bacteria; phylum Acidobacteriota; class Vicinamibacteria; order Vicinamibacterales; family CAVVIG01; genus CADEEX01. The sequence continues at coordinate 6,109 of CADEEX010000119.1, read as the reverse complement.
AACGACCTGTCCTGACCTCACGGGCGGCACCAACTTCTGGCCACCGTCGTTCGATCCGCGCACAAAGATGTTCTTCGTGAACGCGCGCGAAGCCTGCGCGACCTTCTACGCCTACAAACCTGAGTATGTCGCCGGGCAGCGCTTCACCGGTGGTGCGCAGCAAGTGGTCAACACGCGCGACAACCGGCCGTGGGGGGCGCTGCGGGCGATCGATCCGGCCACCGGCGAGCGCAAGTGGGAGTACGCCATGCCAACACCGTCACGCGCGGGTCTCCTGACGACGGCGTCGAACTTGCTGTTTGCGGGCGACGGCGACGGCAACTTCCTGGCGCTCGATTCGGTCAGCGGCAAGCTGCTGTGGCGCTATCAGATGGGATCGCCGCTGCACGGGACATCGCCGGTCACCTACATGCTCGATGGGCGCCAGCATCTGCTGGTCCCGGCGGGCACGTCGCTTACCGCGTGGGCGCTGCCCGCCGAATCGCGATAACGCAGACGCCACGAATGCACGACGCCGTGTCGTGCCTTCGTGGGCTGAATCGTCGAGGCCACGCTATGTGCGGGCGTACTCCAGCACGTAGAACATCACGCCCTGCGGCGAGATGAGACCGCAGAAGCGCCCGACGGCAGGGATATCGCGGATGGGCACGCACAGCGTGCCACCGAGTCGAACGCCTGTGTCCGCGGTCTCTTCGATGTTGTGCACGGCGAAGTAGACGCCCCAGTGAGGTGGCGACGTCATGCCGGGAGGAATCGACATCAGGCCGGCCACGTTGCGTCCGGCGAGACTGAACACGGTGTAGTCGAATCCCTCCATCGGCTGAGTCGAGGCGTTCCAGCCAAAGAGTGATTCGTAAAACGTCCTCGCCCTGGCCGGATCGTTCGTCAGCGTTTCGCACCAGGTCGGCGCGCCGTGCACACGATCGTCCACGTCGAACCCCTTCATCCGCTTCGGCTGCCACAGGTCGAATTCCGCGCCGTTCGGATCGTGGCACACGGCCATGCGCCCTTGATCGAGGATGTCGAAGGTGTCCTCGGCCGTGCCGCCGAGCGCTCTTACCCGTGCACACGTCTCATCGGCATCGTCAACCTTCACCATGACGCCGAAGCCGGCCACAGCGTCTTTCGGACTGTTGATGCCGTGCAGATCGAACAGGCCACCAATGTCGCGTCCCTCGAGACGCACGATGTCGCCGAGCCCCGCCATGTCCTTGAAGGTCCACCCGAAGAGTGCGGCCAAAAACGGTTTGGCCTCAGCTGGCGCCGGCGTGAGCATGTTGATCCAGCAGAACTCTCCCGTGTTGCGTGTGCGTGTCGGCATTGGCGGTCCTTGGCGTTGCGCGTCGGCGGCGAGACGCGCTCGTCGAATCGTGGACCGCAGCCACGGTCGCGTCAAGAAGTGAATTACACTCGACGTCGATCGATGGCCCTCCGTCCTCGTCTCATGCATCTGTTGACGCTGTTGGTCGTCGTGGCCGGTGGTAGTTGCACCACGACGAACCCGCTGCAGCCAGACGGTACGTTGACCCTGCTCGGTCCGATTCCGCTGCCCGAGCTGGGGCTTGGTCCTCTCGACGGACAGTACTGCGCCGGTCCCCGTAATTGCCCGACCCCGAAACCCTTCGGCGCGAGCACGCTGGTTGGCGTCGCCACATGCGATTACGCGACCGGCAGTGCCGCCTGCACGCCGACGACCACGGTCTGTCCCCTGGTTGATCCGAGTGGCAATCAGGCGTTCCGGTTTCTTGTCGGCGATCGGAACTGTACGTCCGTGGTCGACATCCTGTTGCAGTCGTCAGGTGACGGCGGGGCGGGAGTGGAATGGCGGGTCCAGGAGCGCGAACTCGAGGGGAATCGCTGCGTGAGCAAGGGCGCACCGCGGATCGGTGTGGCGAACGTTCTCGGCTCGTGCTGGTCGACCCAGGTCGATCTCGACGTGCGCGAGCATGGCCGCACGTTCCGTTTCATCGCTCGCACGGATTGGATCGCCAAGCGCTGAGTCACCCTCACCCAATCACCCAATCACCAAGTTTCCAGACTCCCTGCCCCTCAACATCACCAGTTCTGACGCGCGTGTGACCGTCAGCTGGTCCAGGGTCTGCACGCGGTGTGCGAGCGACCGGCGGTTGCCGCGATAGGTAGCCGCCAGCAGATCGCTCAGCATGGACCGATCGAGTGGGTGCTGCTCCCGCGTGGTCCAGCGGTCGACCACGATGAACCCGGACGCGTGGTCGGCGATGAGCGTGGTGACCCGGTCGCGCTCGACGCCCGCGCCGAGGACCGCTTCGCGCAATTCGATCAGGTCGTCCTCGGCCGGAACGGCCATGAGGAGGTGTCCCCCGGGCCTCAGCACGCGGCTCGCTTCGGCAGGATTGCGCCTGGCGTTGATCGACAACACCAGGTCGACGCTGCCGCCGACGATGGGCAACCGTCTGTCGGCGTTGGCCACCACCCACTGCAGATCCCGATCAGAGCGTGCGGCAACTTCGATGGCACGAGTGGACAAATCGAGGCCAACGCCGACGATGGGCTGCTGCTGCGCCAGCGTACGCAGAAGATGTCCGGTGCCACATCCGAGCTCAACGACTGTCAGCGGACTGGCGGCAGAGCTGAGGCTGGCAATCCTCGTGGCGACCGAGTCCACCAGCGTCGCGCTCATGCCGGCCGCATCGAGTCTGGCACGCGCATCGACCGCGTCCCGCGAGTCGCCGGCGTCTGCAGATTTCCGGTCCTGCGGCTGCAGCAGGTTGACGTAGCCGTGGCGTGCGACATCGAACGCATGGCCGCGCGCACAACGCCAGGTCGTGCCCGTGTGGACGAGCGGTGCCGCGCAGTCTCGCACGCTGCACGCCAGGGGCGCCGGTGTCATCTCGTCGATGGTAGCTCGTTGTAGACTTCGGCGAGTGTTGACCGTGGTGCTGTTCGGTGCGACGGGGTCCGCGGGCGGCGGCGTCCTGCACGCCTGCCTGTCGTCGCCAGCGGTGCGCGAGGTGCGAGCCGTGACACGTCGGCCGCTCGAAGTGCAGCACACCAGGCTGACCACCATCACTCACGCCGACTTCGAGCACTACGACGCCATTCGACCGACCTTCGCGAATGTTGACGTGTGCCTGTACTGCCTCGGGAAATCGGTGAACCAGGTGGAGGGTGAAGCGGCGTACCGTCGCGTGACGCACGACTTCGCGCTGGCCGCGTCACGGGCGCTGGCACTGGGAAGTCCCTCCGCCATCTTTCATTTCGTCAGCGCCAGTGGCGCCGGGCTGAAGAGTCGCTTCATGTGGAAGCGCGTGAAGGCCGAGACCGAGCGCGACCTGCTGGCCACCGCCAGCGCGGTCTGCTGGCGTCCGGCTGCTATCGACGGCATGGCCTTGGCGGGCGAGCCGACGTGGTATCGGGCGCTTCGTCCGCTCTACAGGTTGATGAAGCCGGCGCGGGGGTTGTACGTCAGCGGCGACGACCTGGGCCGCGCCATGCTGCAGGCGACCGCCGAGAAAATCCGGGGCCGCATCATCGAAAACAGGGAAATCCGGGACCTTGCCGACCGGAGCCGGGCCCTCGAGCAGCTCGACGCCATCCGACACCAATGACGTCTCACGCGGATCGGTTGTCGAATTCCGGTCCGCTCATTCGACTATCTGGCGTTCAGCGGCGTGAGGCCTCTGATCCCTGGAAGATGCGATGAATGTCGACCAGATTGCGGAGGGGGCGGCGCTGGTGGAACGGGCGCTGCGGTCGCATGGTGTCGGACCGTACTCGCTGCAGGCGGCCATCGCCGCCATTCATGCCGAGGCCCGCAGCGCTGGCGCGACGGACCGGGCCCGATCGTCGGACTCTACGACGTCCTGCAACGCGCCGATCCGTCGCCTGTCGTCGAACTGAATCGGGCGGTCGCGGTCGCGATGCGCGACGGTCCCGCGGCCTGGTTGACGCTGGTGGATGCGATCCGCGGTCGCGGCGAGCTCCGCAGCGACCACTTGGCGCATGCCGCACGCGCATTATCTCTGTCGTCGTCTTGGTCGGCTCGACGAGACGGCCGATGCCTACGCCCGTGCGATCAAGCTGACGACCTCCGACGCAGACCGCCGGTTTCTCGAGCGCCGGCTGCAGTCACTCGGGTCGTGACCGACGTCGAGCGTGAGCGGAGCCGGGTGCTATCATGCGACGTCATCGCGACGTGAGACTGTGCGCGATTGGCAAGGATTCCACCGATGTTCTGCACCAGGTGCGGCACCTCGAATGCCGACAACGGCGATACGTGTGTCAACTGTGGCGAGTCGCTCCAGCGCATCGCGGCACCCGAGAAGATCGACAACAACCTGATCCTGGCCATCATCGTGACGGTGTGCTGCTGCCTGCCGTTCGGCCTCGTTGGTGTGGTCTACGCCGCGCAGGTCAACGCCACCGTTCGCGCTGGCGATATCGTTGGTGCCCGGGAGCTGGCGCGGAAAGCGCGCCTGTGGTCGCTCTGGGGCCTCGGCATCGGGCTGTTGGCCTACGGTTGCTATTTCCTGCTGATGCTGGCCGGCGCGTTGGGCACCGAGGGCTTGTGAGCGTTCGACGTGAGGCGCTGATGCTGGCCACGGCTGGTGTTGTGGCGCTGGCGTCGCTCGCGCTCGGCGACCCGAACACCAGCGTGTGGTTTCCGCCCTGCCTGTGGCGCACCATCACCGGATGGCAATGTCCTGGCTGCGGCGCCGCGCGCGCCATTCACGCGTTGCTGCACGGCCATCTCGACATCGCCCTTCGTACCAATGTCCTCGTCGTGCTCGTGCTGCCCTGGATCGCAATCGAGATTGTGCAACGCATCAGGTACGATGCTCCAATGATCACGGCACGGCTGTCGCCGGCTGCGATTCGCAGCCTGGCTGGTGTGGCGGTGGTATTCGGGGTCGGTCGCAATCTGGTGTAGATGAAGACCATTTTCAACGCCGCTGACCGCGCCGCGCTCGAGCGGCGCGTGCGTCAGCTTCCCGTCGGCGCGACGCCGGCCTGGGGCAAGTTCAACTGCGAGCAGATGCTCGCGCATCTCTGCGACGCGCTGCGGATGGCGCTCGGCGAGCTCCCCATCGAGAGTCGCAACGCCCCGGCGTTTCTGAAGTGGCCGCTGGTGCGTCACGCCATCATTCATTGGCTGCCGTTTCCGAAGGGGGCGCCGACCGCGCCGGAATTGCTGGCACGCGCCGCCGGGACGCATCAGCAGGAGATCGCCGAATTGATCACGCTGATCGAGCGGGTGGTCGCCAACGAACGAGGACGATGGGCGCCGCATCCCGCGTTCGGGACGCTGTCGACCACGACCTGGGGCGCGCTCGCCTACAAGCACATCGACCATCACCTCAGGCAGTTCAAAGGCTGAGAGATGTGGTGATGTGGTGATGTACTGCGCCTTCTGTGGCCATGAGGTTCGGAGCGGGCATCTCTTCTGTCGCGCCTGTGGGAGACCTACGGCGCCGACGGTCGAGGCGACTGCGGTGTCGGCCTCGCCGGAGCCCGTCGAGGCAGGGCGTACATCGGGCCTGGTTGACGTGCAGGCGTCGACGCTGACGTTCTTTCCGGTCACGCCGCAGAAGTTCATCGTCATGAGTCTGTTTACCCTCGGGCTCTACGTGCTCTACTGGTCGTACCAGAACTTCCGGCGGGTACGCGATTACTCCAGGGAAGCGATGATTCCGCTTCTTCGCATCTTCTTCCTGGTGATCTGGATCATTCCGCTTCTTGGCGACATCCACGCCCGCGCCAGGGAAGGCGGCATCGTGGTGCCGTGGCGCCCCGTCGTGCTCGGCGGATTGTTCATTCTGCTGTCGTTCGTGTCGCTGATTCCCAATCCGTGGTCGTACGTCAGCCTGTTCGCGTTCTTGTGGCTGGTGCCCGCGGTGCAGACGGCGCAGGCCGTGAACACCGCTGCTGGCGATCCGGAAGGGCGGAACAATGCCTACAGCGGGCTCAATGTTGCAGCGATTGTCGTCGGCGGACTGGTGCTCACGTTGTTGGCGTTGGCGCTACTGAGCGGTGTCGAGCCCACCACCGCTGGCGCCGTGAGCGTGTAGAGTTTCGCTAGACGTCGAGCTCTTCGGCTTCCTCGGCACGGTCCATGATGAAGCGGAATCGG
>CADEEX010000118.1:8807-11192 GCA_902826465.1 uncultured Acidobacteriota bacterium | reverse complement strand
CGTCGTGGCCGAACATCCACACGAGCAGCTTGACGGAGAGAATGTCGGACCACAGGCGAGCGGACTTCCAGGACATGCTCGATGCTCGATTCTGGAGTCTGGAGTCTGGATTCTAGATGCTGGCGGATTCTAGCCGCATTTCCAGCAGCCAGAATCAAGAATGCAGCATCCAAATGAAGCCTCCACCTCAGCACTTCAGCACCTCAGCACCGTGGCACCGTGGCACCGTGGCACCGTGGCACCCTATCGTCCTATCCATCCCCCAATGTCAGCGATCACCGCAGGCGAAATATGCGACGGCGTCATGTATTCGGTCGGATTCGCCGGACCGGTGCCCGACATGAACAGGTGATTCAGCGCGGGATACGACGTGAACGTCACGTTGGTGCGGCCAGCCATCGTGCGCTTCCACACCGCGAAATCGTCCATCGTCACCTGATAGTCGCGCTCGCCCTGCAGCACGAGCATGCGCTGCGGCAGCGGCTTCGCGGCGTCCGGTGGCGAGTAGCCGCGCAGGTCGACGAAGTAGGAGGCGGGCGCACGGAACGGCATGGCCACCACCGGCGGGTCGCCCGCCTGCACGGTGCGAATGCGTTCAGCCATCGCCACCATCGCGTCGATCTGCGATTGCTCCGCGGCGTCGACGGTGCCGTCGAGGCCCGCGAGATAGCGCGACTGATCGACGATGCTCTGCTCGAGCGTGCGGGCGGGGGCGGCGAGCAGCACGAGTCCAGCGATCTGCGGCGCGCGTGCGGCAATGCGCGGCGCCATCATCGCGCCCTGACTGTGGCCAATCACAAACACGCGCGCCGGATCGATGCCCACAGTCTGACGCACCAGGGCGACGGCCGCGACGGCATCGTCGACCGTTTCGTGATTGATCGTGAAGTCGGTGAGCGGCGCGATCCTCGGGCCGTAGGTACGGGTGCGCTTCTCGTAGCGCAGCACCGCGATGCCGCGACTCGCGAGGCCGACCGCGAGATCCTTGAACGGCTTGTTCGGGCCGAACGTTTCGTCGCGATCGCTCGGCCCCGATCCGTGCACGAGCACGGCGGCAGGAAACGGCCCGGTGCCGGTGGGCATGGTGAGCGTGGCTGACAGCGGCCAGCCGCCGGCGTCAACGGTGACCTCTGACTCGCGATACGAGGCAGGCGTCGCGTAGGCCGGCAAGACGTAGGGCACGTCTGGCGCGGTCGGCCGCATCGAGAAGCCCGAGATGCGATCGGCCTGGCCGAAGACAATCACAACGTCAATCGTCCCCTTCTCCATCAGGCACGTGACGATCACCCCGGTGGCATTCGGACCGGCCTGCGTTCTGGTGGAGAGCTGCGATCGGAACGCGCCGGTCTGCGCCACGACGTAGGTCACGGCCTGCCGCAGCTGCGCTTCGGACAGCGCGCCTCTCATCTGGTCGTTGAACTGTCCCACGATGGGCGCGAGGTCGTCGCTGAACAGCCGCTCAATGATGGTGTGCGTGCGCGCGATACGGGCGTCCGCCGACGGCACGGGGACCGCGGCGGGAGTCTGGGCAAGCGCCAGGATGAGAACGACGAACGCCAGCATGCCCAGAGGATACGCCGTTGTCACAATCTTTCGATAGTGTCCGCCACCGACCTAATCGCGGCTCCGCTCTCAATAAAATTCCCGCCCATGAAATCCATTGCGTCCGAATTGGCGTGTCTGACGCCGCTCGTCGGTGCGTGGGAAACCACGTCACACACCGAACCGAGCGTGCTGGGTCCGCCGGTGATGGTCACCAGCATCGACAAGTTCCAGTGGATGGACGGCGGCCACTTCCTGGTCCAGAACTACCGGACGCAGTTCGGCGACGAGCCGGTACGCGCCGGTTTGAACTACTGGTTCTTCGACGAGGCGATCGGCCGGCTGCGCATTATCTCGTTCGCCAACACCGGCCCCTACTCAGAAAAAGGGAACCAGTACGACAGCGACCGCGGCCCGGGGACGCTCACCTTCACCGGACCGGCGCGTTTCCAGCTCACGCTCGACGCGAACGGCGCAGTGCAGTTGAACGACGACCGGACACTCACCGTGCGCTGGTGGCTGCGCAACGAGGCGGGCATCTTCCAGCCGTGGATGCGGAACGTCTCTCACCGCATGTAGGGACGGGACGTCGCTGTCGACCGACACCAGCGGCAGTCCCCTGCGCTTTCGGGACTTCGCACGACCCCGAAGTTCCTACCGTCGCCGTCCGAACAGGCGCAGCAGCGACAGGAACAGGTTGATGAAATCGAGATAGAGGCTGAGCGCGCCGTTGATGGCGTACGAGGCGACGCGTCCGTCGGGAAGCGACAGCGCGACGTTGCGCATGCGCTGCGCGTCGTAGGCGGTGAGGCCGGTGAAGACGATGACGCCGCAGAACGCGAT
>CADEEX010000118.1:6350-8707 GCA_902826465.1 uncultured Acidobacteriota bacterium | reverse complement strand
GACTGAGGGCGCGACTTCAAACGGTGCCATGTGGGAATGCTCCTGTCGGCGATGCTAGCACGCCACACAGGTGCACGGGCCACAGGTCCACGGGTCCGCAGGTCCGCAGGTCCGCAGGTCCGCGGGGCTCGGGGCTCGGGGCTCGACGTTGCTCGGGCCGCCCTGAGTAGAGTCGAAGGGCGGGGCTCGGGGCTCGGCAGCGGCGTTCTGCCAGAGCAAACCGTGGAGCAAGCTGCCGACACCGATGCAGAATGAGCCAATAATCGTCGCGTGTTCACTGTCGAAGCGATCGTCGACGACCTGAGGCGCTTGGGTGTGGCACCTGGCGACGTGGTGATGGTGCACGCGTCGATCAAGAAGATTGGCCCCGTGGAAGGGCGCGGCGAGGGGCTGGTGCGTGCGCTCGATGCGGCGGTCGGCCGAGAGGGCACGCTGCTGATGGTGCTCGGCGCGAAAGACGACTGGTCGTGGGTGAACGAGCGGCCGGAAGAAGAGCGGGCGGCGCTGCTCGCCGACGCCGAGCCGTTCGATGCCGAGACGACGCCGGCGCAGGAAGACGTGGGCGTGCTTGCCGAGATCTTCCGGCAGATGCCGGGCACGCTGGTGTCCGATCATCCGGAGGGGCGCTTCGGCGCACGCGGACGCCTGGCGCGCGAGTTCATGGCTGACGTGCCGTGGGACGACTACTACGGGCCGGGTTCGCCGCTCGAACGACTGCTGGACGCCGGCGGCATGGTGCTGCGCCTCGGCGCCGACACGAACACGGTCACGCTGCTCCACTACTCGGAATATTTCGCGGAGGTCCCCGACAAGCGACGCGTCCGCCGCCATCGGCGCGTCCGATCGCCTGAGGGTTCGCAGATTCGTGTCGTCGACTGCCTCGACGACTGCGACGGCATCGTCGGCTGGGACGGAGCGGACTACTTCGGCCTGCTGCTCACCGATTATTTGGCGCTCGGACGCGCGGCCACGGGCCAGGTGGGACAGGCGCCGAGCGAGCTCGTCGACGCCCGCGATCTGCACGCGTTCGGTGTCCGCTGGATGACATCGCACCTCGGCAAGTAATACACGCCGAGACGGTGGGCGGGGTCGAGTTCGAACACGTTCTGGCGAAGCACGCCGTGAGCGGGCCGGCACATCCAGAGAAGGAAATGGCGTCGAAGGCGCCGAATCCTAGCGGGGTGACGCAGTGGGCCGGACGAACCGGCTCGGACAACACCGTGGCACCTCTCTTGCTCGAGAGGGCGCCACGTATGCACACGACGCCGACCCGGCCGTCGCCCGCCAAGGCCCGCCGTCTCTCGTACGGCGCCCTGTTGGCCATGGCCAGCATCGGCGTCGCCCTGTGCGCGGTGATAGCCGCCCCCTTCCTGTCAGCGCTCACCTGGGCGTTTGCGCTGGCGGTGATCGCCGGCCCGTTCCACGGCAAGCTCGAGGCGCACCTTGGCTGGCCGAACCTCGCCGCTGGCCTCAGCGTGCTCGCCGTCACATTGCTGATCTTCATTCCGACCGGCGTCATCGGCTGGCTGGTCGGCGCGCAGGCCAACGAAAGCTTCCAGCGCATGCAGACGGTGGTGACTGCCGACTCCATCAAGGACATGGTGTCGCAACTGCCGGGCGGCGCGCGGCTGTACGACGCCGTGGTGTCGGGGCAGGTCAGCGCGGGGTCGCTCGTGCCAGGCGTGCAGCAACAGGCGAGCGCGTGGGTGTCGTCGGTGACGGCCGCGCTGTTCCAGGTGACGGTGGCGCTATTTTCGCTGTTCTTCCTGCTGCGCGACCGCACGATCGTGCTGGCGGCGGTGCGTTCGTATCTGCCGCTGTCGCGCCGGGAGTCCGACTTCCTGCTCGAGCGCGTGCGTTCGATGACGCACGCCACGCTCTACGGCAGCCTGACCTGCGCGGCAATTCAGGGCACGCTCGGCGGACTCATGTTCGCGCTGCTCGGGATTCCCGGGTCGCTGCTGTGGGGCGTCGTGATGGCGCTGGTGGCGCTGGTCCCCTCGGCTGGTGCCTTTGTCATCTGGCTGCCGACGGCGGCGGTGCTGGCGTTTCAGGGCGACTGGACGCGCGCAGCGATTCTCGCGGGCTGGGGCGTGCTCGTCGTCGGCACCATCGACAACCTGCTGTATCCGTACCTGGTCGGCAAGGAAATGCAGCTGCACACGCTCACGGTGTTCCTGGCAGTGGTGGGCGGCCTCATTGTGTTCGGCGCGGCAGGACTGGTGCTCGGTCCGGTGATCGTGGCGGCGACGATGGCGATGCACGAGATCGTGCAGAAGCGGGCGCGCGGGCGTCAGTTGAAGCCGAAGACGGCGCCGGCCGCGTAACGACCGGGCTCGCACAGCGACCGGGCTCGC
>CADEEX010000118.1:0-6250 GCA_902826465.1 uncultured Acidobacteriota bacterium | reverse complement strand
GCCGAAGACGGCGCCGGCCGCGTAACGACCGGGCTCGCACAGCGACCGGGCTCGCGCAGCGACCACCGCGCGCTACGCCCGAGGGCGCGCGCTATTTGCCGCGCTCGCCGATGAACTTCGCGATCTCCGGGTTTTCGGGAAACATCTCGGCCAGCCGACGCGCCGGCACGAGCGCCGCCTTGTAGTTCTTCTCGCGCACTTGCATATCCCACAGCCCGAACAGCGCTTCCGCGTTGTCGTAGACGTGGTCGCGCACGTCAATCGCCTCATCCATCACCGCCAGCGCCTTCTTCTTGTTGCCGCCCCCGAGAATCCAACCGGTGCCCCACGGCGTGCGCGTGTCGACGATGTAGTCGATCCAGGCGCGGGCAACGCGGGCGCGCAGATGCTGCGGCTCGTCAACCAGCACCGCGTCGAGCGACTTGCGCGCTTCCCAGTATTCGTTCCAGCCGGTGCGGCGTCCGAGCGTGCCGAGCACCAGCCACACGTAGTTGAGGTCGAGCTTGCCCAGGTAGAAACGCGCGGTGACGTCGTCCGGGTTGGTCTTCAGCACTTCGTGAGCGGCGGCGCGGCCAGCGCCGAAGTCTTTCATGAAGCCGCCCATCAGCTGCGGACACCGCACGCACTCCTTGAACGCCTTGTCCTTGTCCTTCGGATCGCCGATGGCACGCCGAATCTGAAACAGCCACGCCGAGGTGCGCAGTTCGTAAACCGCGAGCATCCCTTCTTCAGGCGCGAGCGTTTGCGACAGCTCTGCGGCTTCGGCGTAGCGACCGCTATAGAAGAGATGCTGCGCCTCGGCCAGTGTGTCGGCCTGCGACGCCTGCGGCGCGAGCAGCAGCAATGAGCAGAATGCGATGACCCGTTTCATGCGACACGCTCCTGACGCAGTGTCTGTGGCACCTGTAAATTCGGCATCGGCTGGGCAATGAAGAAACGGCGGCATGCTTTTCCCATCAGCCGGGCCACTTTCACCGAGCGCGCGATGCGCGCGCTGTCGGTGGCGATGCCGGTGTTCGCATACATCTGTCGGTACAACTTCGAGATAAGCACAAAAGTGAGGCGTCCCCGCAACGATGTGGCGACCCGGGAACGATTCCAGATGGCGCGCCATCCATAAAATTGGTCCCACGCCGCCTGAGCTCGCTGCCGAATCTCTTCCGGCCCCATGGTCGGGTGCGGCGTAAACAGTTTGGGGCGCTTTTCCCTGGGAATCAACCAGTGCGCCGTCACCGGCACACCATCGACGGTCTTGCCGACCTGCTCCGGACTCGCCGCCCACTTCTCGAAGTCGACCGTGCCGGGGAACGGCGTGAGCAGGACGAATTGCGCGAACGTGAGATCGGCGCGCTTGGCCAGCGCGACGGTGGCGTCGAAGGTGTGGGCGCGATCGCTCGGCAACCCGAAGATGAACGAGCCGAGCACGTGCACGCCGTGACGCCTGAACACACGGAGCCGATCGACGAGTTCGTCGCCGGCGAGATTGAAGCCCTTGTAGACGTCCTTCAACCCTTCGGGTGTGACCGCTTCGATGCCGACGAGCGCGCCGCGGATGCGGGCGCAGCGCATGGCGTCGATGAAGTCGACGTCTTCGGCCGCTTCCATGGTGATCTGCGTGAAGAAGATCATGTCGGCCGGCAACTGCGCGAGTGCGGCCATCAGCTCGAAGCGTTCGGCGCGAAGCGCCTCGAGTTCGTGCAGCTGGCTCTGATCCTTGCGTCGCCGGGCCATGGCCAGATCGCTCAGCGCTACCGGATAGAAATTGTCGTCGGCGAGTGCGATGTAGCGGAATCCGCGACGGCGTAGTTCGACGATCTCGCGAATGACCACGTCGACCGCGCGCTGGCGCGGCTCCTGGCCATCGGTGCGCCACACCGAGCAGAACGAACAGTGCTTCGGGCAGCCACGCACGGTCTGTACCGACGCCCACATGTACCGCCCATCGGGCAGCAGGTCCCAGCGCGCCGCCACGAAGTGGTCGCCGCTGACGCGTCCACCGTCGTACTGCGCGAGTGGCGCACCCGCGAGGCACTCGCGGACGACGCGCGACCACACGAGATCGCCATCGCCCTTCACCACCACGTGGGCAGCGCCGTGGGTCAGCACTTCGTCAGGAAAGAGCGTGGCGTGAATGCCGCCATACACCACCCACGCACCGCGCTCACGGGCCAGCCTGCCAATCTCGTAGCCGCGCATCACGTTGCCGGTGTGGATGCCGATGCCGACGACATCGCCACGGTTGATCGTGGTGATGTCGATCGGCTCGAGCGTTTCGTCGACGATCACAGGGTCGCCCCACGTGGTACCGGTCGCGGCAGCGAGCACGTAGAGCCAACGCGGCGTGATGACGGCGACGCCGAAGGCGAGCGGGCTCGGGTTGATCAGGTGAACTCTCGGCGTCATTTCGGCCTCCAGAGACAGAGCATCCGCGGGCACACCGCTGTGGCGTGTCGAGCGATTCGACTACGTGTCAGATACCGACGGTCGGGCTGACGGCCCGCGCTTCTAGAACGGGCGGACGACGTCGGCGCTCCGGTTCTTGAACCACCGGCCGATCGACGCGCCGGCGCGGGCGGCGCTCTGACCCGTCGTAGCGCCAGCAGCACCCACAGCGGCGCCGAGGTTCACGAATGGCTGCCCCAGCGCGCTCAGTGTCGGCGCGTGGCTCACGGTCACGACCGGCGTATTCGACGGCAACACGCTCGGCACGGCGAGCGGCGTCGACGGCAACGCGACGGCTTCTTCAGCCTCGATCTCGGCGGCCGCGCCGGCGACCACGTCGGCAGACGGACTTGATGTCTGGATGGTGTCGGCGGACCGCGGTAGCGCTCGAGCGATCGGCGCCTCGCGCGCGATGGCCTGGCGAACACCTTCAGCACCTGGATGCAGGCCCACCACGGCGATCGGCAGATGCACCGCCGAGAGCCGCACCGCGTCGAACGGCGGCAACGTGATGAAGGCGACGAGCGCGGGTGTCTGTCCGAGCACGACCGCCGTCACACACAGGCCCAGCGTCGCGGCAGTCGCCGTCACACGGACGACGTGGCGATTGGCGACACCACGTGTCAGCAGTCGCGTGACCCTGGCGTGCAGCATGCCGGTGGACGCACCTGGAGCCAGCGAAGGCGCCTGGCCGTGGCCGCGTGCCACGACAGTGGCCGCAGCGGCCAGCGAACGCGCATACAGCACTGGCGCACCGGTGCGGACGACGACGCGCTGGTCGCACGCTACTTCACGCTCGAAATCGATCTGGCGCGAAATCCACCAGACGGCGACGTGCAGTCCGCTGCAGGCCACGAACAGGCGCTGCAGCAGGCCGGTCCAGTCGTCGTAGCGCTCGAGGTGCGCGAACTCGTGCAACACGATCGCGTCGAGCGCCTCGTCACTGAGCGTCGCCACGAGATCTGATGACACGAGCAGCGTCGGTTCGAGGAAGCCGGTAGCGCAGGCGCCGCGAATCTGATCGCTGACACGCAGCCGCGCCGGTCGCGAGCTGTCGCGTACGGCCATCCATCGCGTCAGGCGCGCTTCGTGCACGGGATCCATCGCGCGGGCATTGGACGTGAGAAGACGGAGGGCGCGCAGGCTGAGCAGCACGCGCGTCAGACCGAGGAGGACCGCGGTGCTCCACAGCGTGATCAGCCCCGTCGCCACCCAGGCCGGCGGCGCCGACACGACGAACGTCCCAGTGGTGATCGGTTCGGCGCTCAGGTCGGTCGTCGAGTCCGATGCATCGATCGGCATGGCCACGGCGATCAGCGACGGAATGATCGGCAGGGTCACAATCAGCAGCAAGGCGAGCCACCAGATCGCGTGGCGCCTGGCCGCCGCAGCGGCGGGGACCAGGCGAACGGCGATCGTCGCGACCGCCGCGACGAGGAGTCCTTGCCACAGCCAGGCGAAGAGCAGATCCATCATGCGCGCGTCCTCTTGGCCATCACGCGCCCCTTCAGGGGCGCGAGTGTGGCCGGAGAAGCGTCGCTGGCTTCAGACGATGACGTGGCGTCGCCAAGCAGTTCGCGGACCTTGTGCAACTGCCGCTCGTCCATCACTTCGTGACCGAGCAGGTCCATCACCAGCGCTTCGCGTGATCCGTTGAAGAAGCGCTGCAGCAGCTGGCTCAGCGCGCCCTTGCGCGCCTGGCTGCGATCGACGACGGCGGAATAGGTGAAGGCGCGGCCGTTCTTCTCGTGGGTGACGTAACCCTTGCGCTCGAGAATGCGGAGAATCGTGAGGACCGAGTTGTAGGCCGGCTTGTCGGGGCCCTCGATCTTCTCGGTGACCTCGCCCACGCTCAGCTGCCGCTGTTCCCACAGGACGCGCATGATGCGATGCTCGGCGTCGGTGAGCCCGGTCGAGCGTTTGCGTCCAGCCACGCACCGACGATACGTGCCGGCGGACAGGGTGTCAACTAATTAATTAATAATTTGCCGGCGGACCGCAGCGCCTCTCGCGTGTCGGCGAACCGGACGTCGCAGGCCGGGAAGTCGTCCGGTGCTCATTCCCTTCCGGTGCGGCGTCGACTACGGACCATTCGAGCGACGGTCTCACGCGGCATGCACCATACGGGCGCTCTCAACGCCGGTGATCGCGAGGGACAAAGTCGCCGCGATGAATCGCACCGAACGACTTCCGGTTGCGTGGATCAGCCGTACGACTCACGGTGTCGCCGACACGCGAGAGCCGCTGCGGTCCACCTGATGCGGCGCCGTTCACGCGATGGGAGCGGCCTGTCGATCGGAGCGGACGTCGAAGCACGCTGCCTCGCGTCGACCGGAACGCGAGCGACGCCGATTCATCGCATCGACCTGCCGGAACACGATCCGTGACCTTCGATCGGCCCGTGAGGGTGGGGTCTCTGCGCCTCCGCGGCTCTGTGGCCGCACGCCACGGCATCGCCGGAGAGGGTGCGATTCGCGCACACTCTGCGGTACATTGAGGGCGAATGGGGAATACGTTCGGACGGTTGTTCAGGGTGACGACGTGGGGCGAGTCGCACGGCGCGGCCATTGGCGCCGTCGTCGACGGTTGCCCGGCGCGGCTGCCGCTCTCGGAGGCCGATATTCAGCCCGACCTCGATCGGCGAGCGCCCGGCCAGAGCACGCTCGTGACGCAGCGTAAGGAGTCAGACACGGTCAGAATTCTGAGCGGCGTCTACGAGGGGCAGACCCTGGGCACGCCCATCAGCCTGGAGATTCCGAACCAGGACATGCGCTCCGGCGACTACCGCGACATGCAGGAGAAATACCGCCCGAGCCACGCCGACTACACCTACGACGCCAAGTACGGCGTGCGCGACTGGCGTGGCGGTGGACGCACCAGCGCACGTGAAACGGCCGGGCGTGTGGCGGCCGGCGCCGTGGCGCGCAAGCTGCTCGCCATGCGGCATCAGGTCGAGATCGTGTCGTGGGTGTCCGCAGTCGGCGCCATCACGGCCGAGTGCGACGTCGAATCGGTGACGCAGGAGCGCGTGGAAAAAACGCCCGTTCGCTGTCCTGACCTGGCACGCGCGGAAGAGATGATTCGGAAGATCGAGGCGATCCGCAAGGACGGCAACTCGATCGGCGGCACGATCACCTGCGCGATTCGCCGTGCGCCAGCGGGCTGGGGCGCGCCGGTGTTCGATCGCCTCGAAGCCGACCTGGCAAAGGCGATGCTGAGTCTGCCGGCCAGCAAGGGGTTCGAGATCGGCTCTGGCTTTGCCGGGACGCTGCTGACCGGACGCGAGCACAACGATCCGTTCTACATGGCCGGCGACCGTGTGCGTACGCGCACCAACCGCAGCGGCGGCGTGCAGGGGGGCATCAGCAACGGCGAAACGATCTACTTCAAGGTGGCCTTCAAGCCGACAGCGACGATCATGACCGAACAGCAGACGGTGAACGTGCGCCACGAAGACACGACGCTCACGGGGCGTGGCCGTCACGATCCGGGCGTCCTTCCCCGCGCGGTGCCAATGGTCGAGGCGATGGCGGCGCTCGTGCTCGCCGATCACGCCTTGAGGCAGCACGCGATCTCCTGACATGCGACGCGGCGTTTGGACACGGTGCGCGGTGATGGCGTGTGCGGGTCTGGTCACCGCGGCGCTGCCACCAGTGGAGGCGAGGCCCTCCGTCCAGCCTCCCACCTCAGACCTGGTGTGGACCACCCGCGTGAAGTGCAGCGCCCCGACCCGCGTGCGCGTGGCGGTCATGTACAACGCCACGGCGCCCTATCGCGGCGTGCTCGCGCTCTGCAGGGTCGATCGGTC
>CADEEX010000117.1:3892-11208 GCA_902826465.1 uncultured Acidobacteriota bacterium | reverse complement strand
CTAGACGTCGAGCTCTTCGGCTTCCTCGGCACGGTCCATGATGAAGCGGAATCGGGCGGACGCATCCTTGCCCATCAGTTCGTTGATGATGCGATCGGTCATGATCTGATCGGTAATCTCGACGCGCTGCAGTCGCCGCGTCCGCGGATTGAGCGTCGTCTCCCACAACACCTTCGGCATCATCTCGCCCAGGCCTTTGAAGCGCGTGATCTCCGGCGTCGATCGCCCGTTCTTCGTATGCTGCTTCAGGATCGTCTCCTTGTGCGCATCGTCGAGCGCCCAGTAGGTGTCCTTGGCAATGTCGATCCGGTAGAGCGGCGGCATGGCGAGGTAGACCTTACCGTTCTTGATCAACTGCGGCAGGTGACGGTAGATGAAGGTGAGCAGCAGCGTGGCGATGTGATTGCCGTCGGAGTCGGCGTCGGCGAGGATGATGACCTTGCCGTAGCGGAGCTTCGAGAGGTCGAAGTTCTGGCCGAGCCCGCACCCGAGCGCGGTCACGAGGTCCGAGAGTTCCTTGTTTTCGAGCACCTTCGACAGCGACGCGCTCTCGGTGTTCAGCACTTTGCCGCGTAGCGGCAGAATCGCCTGACGCGCGCGGTCGCGGCCCTGCTTGGCCGACCCACCGGCTGAATCGCCTTCGACGACGAACAACTCGCTGCTCGCCGCATCCGAGTTCGTGCAGTCACTCAGCTTGCCCGGCAGATTCAGGCGCGACGAGGTCGCGCTCTTGCGCGACACTTCGTCTTTCGCCGCCCGGCTGGCCTCGCGCGCCCGCGCCGAAAGAATGATCCGCGCGACAATCGATTCCGCGACGCTGATGTTGTGATTCAGCCAGTGCTCGAGTGCGGGACGCACCACGCCGTCGACCGCCGAGAGCAGCTCCGGGTTGTTGAGGCGATCCTTGGTCTGTCCCTGGAACTGCGGCTCCTGGATGAAGACGCTGAGGATGCCGGTAAGGCCCTCGCGGATGTCTTCGGCCGTGAGCGTGACGCCTTTCGGCGACAGATTGTGCGTGTCGATGAAATTGCGCATCGCCTTGCCGAGCCCGGCGCGCAGGCCGTTCTCATGCGTACCGCCCGAACCGGTCGGGATGCCGTTGACGTAGGAACGGATGTGCTCGTCGGTCGATTCCGTCCACTGCAGCACGAGGTCGAGTCGCAGACCCTCTTCACGCGACAGAGCGAACGGCACCTCGTGTACCGGTTTGGCGCTGCGTTCGCTGACGATCTTCTTCTGGTAGTCGATCAGTCCTTCCGCATGCTGAAACACCGCCTTGGTCTTCGAGGTCTCGTCCTCGAACACGATCTTGACGCCCTTGTGCAGATAGCTGGCGACTTCGAGACGCTCGCGGATGATCGCCGGATCGAATTCAATCTTCGGAAAGATCGTCGCATCCGGGTGGAAGTAGACGGTGGTGCCAGTGCCTCGAGCCGGACCGATCTTCTTGATCGGGCCGAGCGGCTTCCCCTGCTTGAACCGCATCTCCCACTGCGCACCGTCGCGCTTGACCGTGGCGACCAGCTCCTTCGACAGCGCATTGACGACGCTGGCGCCAACGCCGTGCAGGCCGCCGGCGGTCTTGTAATTACCTTGCTCGAACTTTCCACCGGCGTGGAGCACGGTGAAGATCACCTCGAGGGCGCTCTTCTTCGTGGCCGGATGCTTGTCGACCGGAATCCCCCGCCCGTCGTCTTCGACCGTGATCGACGAGCCGTCTTCGTGCAACGCCACGCGGATGTTCGCGGCATGGCCATTCATCGCTTCGTCGATGGCGTTGTCAACGACCTCCCAGACCAGGTGGTGCAACCCTGCCGTGCCGACCCCGCCGATATACATCCCTGGGCGTTTACGGACCGGCTCGAGACCCTCGAGCACAGTGATGTCTTTAGCGGTGTAGTCGGCGGAGGCCATGTATATAATTTCGTTTTTTGTCAGCAGAACTCGAGGAAGATGCCGCGCGCGCTGTTGGGTTGCTTGACGATTGTAGCGGCATTTCAGCTGCATCTCGCCGCCGCGCCCGCCCTTGTCGAAGACGTGCCATTGTCGCCGCGCGTCGCTGCGCTGGCGGCCAGTCTCGGGATTGATCCGTCTCGCGATCGCGCGCGTTTCATGGCCGACATGGCCCGCGCGTTGTACGCGGCGCCTGACACACGCTCGCTCAATTCAGCCGCGGTGCGCGCGACGACGCCCACCGATGCGCTGGTGGCGACGCGCATCGTCGTGCCCGTGCCGTTACCGGCGAGTGTGTGGGGACGTGCGGTGTTCAGGCACACCGTGCCCGTCGACGATCTGATTCCCAGCATCCTCACCGACAAGCGCGCGACGTTGCTGTGTCGCGGTCTCTCCGGACTGGACGATGCGACGCTGGGCTATCTGGCGGAGCATCCGGCGATCGTCACGATGCTGTACGAACGCGCCGCCGGCGTGTTCGCAGCCTTCGGTCAGGCGCTGCACATTCGCGACGGACGTGTGAACACCCCCGGCGGCGAGGCCTACGCCACGCTGTGGCAGGCGATCGTTGCGGCACCGCTCGACCGGCCGGACCTGTTTGTGCGGGCGCTCTACGGAGAGTTCGACGGCCGTCTCGCCTACCTGTTCGACACCATCGATGCGGCGCGGCCCGAGGCGGCGCGATTCGCATTGGGAGCGTGGCTGCCGGAATCGGCGCGAGCGCCTCGCTTCAGGTCGCTGTTTGCCGCGACCAGCGCCAGCTACGGCGAATGGCATCCAGCCGACCTGCCGTTCGCACGACCGCTGGGCGATCTGGCGTCACTCCTGCTGCGCGTGCGGCTCGACGAGCGCGGGGCCCTGGCGGCGCCGGCGAGTCGCACCTTCTGGCGCGAGGTGTTCGAGACCGACGGCGGCGACCTGCTGTCTGGCGACACGATCGATGCCGCCTGGCTCGTCTGGGCCACCGGTGGCGAAGATATGTACGCGCGCATCGAGCGGCTCGACCAGTTCGCCTTTGGCCAGCGGCTCCTGTCGCGTGCATCGGACGGCCAGTCCGGTCCCGCGGTGAGCATCCTGCGCCCGTTTAGTCGCTATCGGATGCTCTGGCTGACGCTCGAGCGTGTGGGTGTCACGTCGGTAGACACCTATGCCGCGGCGCTTCAACGCGCGACCGCGTTGACTGAGGTGTCCGCGTCGCGCCGATTCAGCACCATTGCGGAGTTTCAGGGCGCACTGGCGTTCATTGCCCGCGTACAGGCCAGCGGCACCATCGATCGCGCGCGCGCCGAGGCGTTGATCCGCTCGCTCGTGTCAGTGCCGTACGGGTCGGGCGGCTACGACGGCCGCTTCGCGCAGTGGTGGCGGTCGCAACTGGCGACGGTATTTCCAGCGGGCGGCACGTGGGAATCACGCGCCATCGACGCCCTGGCCGGTCGCCGGGTGGTCGTGCCAGAGACGCGTCTCGTCTGGGAAGGCCAGCTTTATCGCGTCGATCCCGCCTTCGCGGAAGCGCAGCGACTCGTCTCGGTGCGAAGCAAGCAGAGCGGTCCCACACTCGACATCGCCTTTGCGATCGACGAGGTGAGTCGGCAACTGGGCGCCGACAACGTGTCGCTGGACGACGTCCGCGGTGCGCACGCCGCGCTCCAGACCCTCCTGGCCGAGTCGTCCGCCCGCCTGCGGCCACCGCCGCCGAGTCTGCAGTCGCCGGGCGTACCGGTACCGCGGTCGGCGCTCGGGTGGATCACGGAGGCCGTCGATCGCCTGGCCCGGATCACGCGCCCTGCCGACCTGCGGCGCGCGGCAGCTGTCGGCACGACGCTACATCCGCTCGCCGACGTCTTGTTCGGTAATGCCCTGCTCTCGTTCGCCTACGCCATGAACCTCGGCGATCCCGCGGGCGCTGCGTTTCTCGGAGGCAACGTCGCGCTGCGCCACGACTTCGGTTTCGCCCGCGTGGACCCCGAACGACGGCAGCGTGCGCTGTGGGCCCTGCCGCGTCAGGAACTCATTCCCGGCGTGCCCTGGCACGTGTCCGGCGCGCTGCTCGGGCTCGAGATCGGGCTGGCGCCGATGGCGCTGCAGCGCAATTCGCTCGACCGCCTGATCGACGTGCCGAAGCTGTCGTCGATCGAACGCGAAGGCGTGGCGGTGGGCGTCGCCCTGCTCGACCCGCTCCGCCTGCATGACGCCGACCGCGACGCCATCGCCCTGGCCATCGCCCGTGGCGGCGAGAGAGTGACGGCACTGGCGAAGACGCCCGACGGGGTCGATCGCATCGCCGACGAACTGGGACTCGACGGTTTCCGACGCCGTTCGCTGCATGTCGCGTCGGCGCAGGCCCCTGGGCTGGTGTCCAGCTTCCTCACGATGTCCGATCTTCTGGCTCTTGGCGGCGTGCCGCCAGAGGTCGATCTCGACGCCTGGGGCACCCAGGCGGTGCCCCTGAACGGCTGCACCTGCACGATCGCCCCGTCGTCGCGGACGTGGCGGATCCTGGAGGGACGTCCCCAACTACCAGTGATGGCCGCTACAATGGGCGACCTGAGTCTGACGATGGCGGTCATGCTTCGCGACCTCGGCGTTCCGACACGGTTGTTCAAGACCGTCCTGCAGATTGGCATGCAGGATCTCATGGACAACCTCGATTCGCGCGGCGACTGGCTGGGTATCGCGCAGTCGGCGCGGACGATGCGCAGGAATCGCGTCGAAGACTACGTGTCATCGGCGGCAGTTGTTGACGGTCCGCTGGTCCCCATCGACGACGACGGCTCGACACGGGAGCATTGACATGGGCGGCCTGGCTCGTGCCGTGGGTGTGGTCGGCCTAACGCTGTGTCTTGCGGGCGTCTCGCAGGGCCAGTCGACCGCCGATCCGGTGCCGAGCGCGCAGCTGGTCTCGCCAGAGCGCGACAGTTACCTTACCGGTGCCGTGTCGCTGAAGGCGACCGCGGACGCGGCGGCGCCGATCGAGCGCGTCGCCTTCTTCGTTGATGGTCGCCAGGTCTGTGTCCTCGACGCCCGCCCGTTCGAGTGTGAGTGGGACGCCGGCCGCGAGGTGAGTGCGCATCAGGTGCGCGTGATCTTTTCGCTCCCCGACGGCGCGCGCTCGGTCCGCACCGTCAGAACCAAGGGCCTGGGTTTCGCCGATACGGTCGATGTTGACGCGGTGCAGGTGACCGTCACCGTCACCGACGACGACGGCAACCTGGTGGCGGGCCTGCCGCGCGCCGCGTTCAGCGTGCTCGAGGACGAGAAGCTGCAGACCATCAGCTACTTCGCGTCGGAAGACGTCCCGCTCGAACTGCTCATCGCCGTCGATATCAGCGGCAGCATGACGCAGGCGATGCCGCGCCTGAAGAAGGCGGTGAAGGATTTTCTCAGCGCCGTGCCGTCGAAGGACGCCGTCACGCTGCTCGGTTTCAACGACAGCGTGTTCGCGCTGACACGCAAGTCGATGGACCCGGCTGAGCGTATTCGCGCCGTTGACCGGCTGGCACCGTGGGGGGCCACGGCGCTCTACGACGCAGTGGTCCGCGGCATCGACATGCTGGGACGACAGACCGGCCGAAAGGCACTGGTCATCTTCACGGACGGCGAAGACCAGGGAAGTCATGTCGCCATTGAGGACGTCGAGCGCCGCCTCCAGGAGAGCGACGTCACGCTCTACATGATTGGACAGGGACGCGGCGTCAGCCAGGAGAACCTGCGCAAGACCATGGAGCGGCTCACCGTGCCGACCGGTGGCCGCGTGTTCACGTCCGACAGCATCGACGCGCTGCATGTGTCGTTCGAAGAACTGCTCGAGGAGCTCTCGAACCAGTACCTGGTCGGCTATGTGCCGACCAACACCACGCGCGACGACCGCTGGCGTGAGATCAAGGTCTGGGTGCAAGGGCACCGCAACGTCCGGGCGCGCCAGGGCTATCGCGCCGTTCCGCAAAGGTGATGCGTCGCGTCGTCCTGCTCGTCGGTGCCGCACTGGTAGCGGCGAGCGTGCGTGGTACCGCGCAACAGCCGCAGGATCTGCCACGGTTCACCAGCTCGATCGAAGTGACCTCGCTCGATGTCGGTGTGTTCGATGCGCAGGGCCGGCCTGTCACCGATCTGCACGCCGACGATTTCGTCGTCAAGGTCGATGGCCAGCCGCGGCAGGTCGTGAGCGCCAACTGGGTGCCGCTGCAGACGGCCGAGCGTCCGGCCGCGGTGGCGGTGCCAGCCGGCTACTCGTCGAACGAGAACGCCGCGGGCGGCCGGCTGATCGTCATCGTTGTCGATCAGCCGAACATCAGGTTCGGCGGCACCCTCGGCATCCGCCGTGCCGTGAACGGCTTCATCGACCGCCTGCAGCCGTCGGACCGAACGGCGGTGATCGGGATCGGCCCTGGCGCCGCCAGCACGTCGTTCACCGCCGATCGCGACCGTCTCAAGAAGACCATCGAGCGGCTGGCCGGCCTGTATCAGCCGCGCGGCATCATGCTGCACAACATCAGTGTGTCCGAGGCGATCGAGATCGATCGCAACGTCGGTGGCATGCTGACAACGCAGGTCGTCGAGCGTGAATGCCGCGGTCCGTCGATGGAACGGCTGCCGCCCACCGAACTCGATGCCTGCCTGTTCGAGATCCAGAACGAGGCGCGCCAGATCGCGCTGACGGGCAACAACGACGGGCGCAGCACGATCCGGATTCTACGCTCGCTGCTCGAAGCGCTGCGTGCGATCGACGGACCGAAGACGCTGGTGTTCGTCTCCGAAGGCTTTCTCGCCACCGACATGCAGCAGGATGTCGTCGCGCTCGGGACGATCGCGGCGGCGGCGCGTACCAGCATCTACGCGCTCAGGCTGGACGATTCGCTGTTCCAGATGGCCGCGTCGGAAGCGCGAATGTCGATGTCGCGGATGGACGATCGGTTGATGCGCGCGCAGGGCATGGACACGCTCGTCAGCGCGTCGCGCGGATCACTCTTGAATGTCATGGGCAACGGCGTGAGCGCCTTCCAGCGGATCGAGTCGGAACTGTCCGGCTACTATCTGCTGGGCATCGAGTCGGGTGGCGCCGACAAGGACGGCAAAGCCCATCCCATCGCCGTGGAGTCGACGCGCCGCGGACTCACGGTACGCACGCGCCGCATGATCATTGCGACCCCGGAAGAGAATGCGGCGCCGGCGAGCGCACGCGAAGCGGTCGCGGCGGCGCTGTCCACGCCGCTGCCTGTCGCGGCGCTCCCGCTTCGCGTCGCGACCTATTCATTGCAAGGTCCAGAAGCTGGCCGCGTGCAGTTACTGATTCACGCCGACGTCGGCACCGACTATCCCGCGTCGCGGGTGGTGTCGCTCGGCTATCTCATCACCGACAAGGACGG